>JBKJSI010000317.1:0-8133 GCA_046595915.1 Pirellulaceae bacterium | reverse complement strand
GCCTTGTTTTTCCAATCGGGCTATTGGGCCAATCGGGCCAACTCTCAACCTGCGGTGGCCTGAATGGTTGGCCTGATTGAGCGTGGGGGGAGAGTTGGTGGCCGGTGGCCGTGGTGGCCGCCTCTCGTGGTGGTGGCTGCGCGGTGAAAAGCAACTCGGAAACCAGGTGGGGGGGAGAGCTGGTAAGAGTGTTACTGGCCAAAGAGCGTTCCTGGCCAAATCGCTTGCACTCGGGGTTGGTGGCGATTGCTGGCGGATTGCGGCGAGGGAGTTCCCGCCTGCGCGCCGTCCATTCCCCCTTTGCCGCTAAACCCGGAGGTGGGAGAATCGAGCGATTAGGCGTGTTGCGGGCCGATGCTGCGCCCGTCGTTGGGTTGCGATGCAGGTTTCCCTGCAAAATGGCTCCCATTCCCTGTTTGCACCCTTAGCAGAGTTCGATTGTGGAACGGCGTCAGCTCATTTTCATGGTTTTTGTCGCCGTCGTGATTGCGACTTGGCTCGGAATTCAGGCGAAATTTGGCCCTAAACCGAAGCCCAAACCAATCGCCAAGGATGTCGCCAAGCCAGGCGATGATCTGAAGAATGGCGAGAAGCCCGCCGTTGACCCCAAAGAAGGCGATAAAGAGGCCAACGAAAAGGGGCCAGACGGGGCTCCGATTGCTGAGAATCCGGCTCTAGGGAATGAGGATAAGACGCCGGAAGCGTGGATTACCGCTGGATCGCTTGATCCGGCCGCTCCTTACAAATTCTTGGCGACGTTTTCGAATCGCGGTGCGGCGCTCGAACGGGTCGAACTCTCTGAAGCCAAATACAAGTCGGTGGAAGATCTCGGCGGATACCTCGGAGAGCTACGGCTCACTGGTCCGGCGAGTGCGCTCAAGATCAATGTGGTGGGCGCGGGTTCGCCTGCGAGTTTGGCCAAGCCGATTAGCGGCGCTACTAAGCCGGGCCTTGCTGTGGGCGATGAAATTGAATCGATCGATGGCAAGTCCATTGCGCAGATGATTGATGAACATCAGGCGGAGCTTAACAAGAAGCATCTCGTGCCGATACGAAATGGCGTTCCGCTGAAGAATCCGGAGTTTGTGTCCGATCCCGAAGAAGCAGTGCGAGTCTTTATCTCGAAGCGGAAGCCGGAAGCTTCGATTGAACTCAAGGTGCGACGTGCTGGGGCCGTGGCGACTTTCGCCGCGACCTTGTCGAAGCGCCCGCTCTCGTTGATTCAACGCGAACGCTTCAATGAAAAAGCGGTCTATGACAAAACCTCGTACCATTTGGAATTGGCGAATCTCAATGGCAAGACGGCCGAGATTGATCGTCCTATTCCCGGCATTCCTGATCTGAGCCAAGTCATTTGGCGACAAGAGGTGAAGGAGTCACCGGAGGGAATCGCGATCGAGTTTCGTTATGCACTCAATGAAGAGCAATCGAAAGCCGCAGGCGGCGCGAAACTCGAGATCGTGAAGCGCTACGTCGTGCCCAAGGTCACGGGAGACGCCAAAACCGCAGCGACCGATCGCTCTTATCACCTGGGCTTCACCATCGAGATCGTCAATCAAGGCGACAAGCCGCTGAAGACTGCCTATCGGCTTGAAGGACCGACGGGGCTGCCGATTGAAGGCTGGTGGTACACCACCAAGACTCATCCGAAACTCTTTTACTCCGCCGGCGCACGCGACGTTGTCTTCGACCTTCGGTCCACCGGCCACAAATTGGTCGGTTGTTCGGAAATCGTTGGCAAGGGGCAGTCTTCCCTATTGGCGACGGGCGAAGATGCTTCCGAGCTCACTTCGATTATCGCTTCAAGTGCTGCGCCAGATGACCGTCAGGCGTCTTACTTTGGCGTCGATTCGCTCTATTTTGCCTCGGTGCTGATTCCCAAGGGTTTGGGAACGGACAAAGAGACGAAGGAGTCGGCTCGATTTCCGATCGCTAGCGCGAATGCGAAGACGGTCAGCGATCTGAACGCGATTCCCAACAAGCAGTGGAATCGCAAAGGTAATGTGACCTTTGAGTTGGTTTCCGAATTGCAGCCGATCGCCGCGGGTGAGTCTTGGAAAACCGAATACGAAATCTTCCTGGGGCCGAAGTCACCGGAAGTGCTCGCCAAGTATGGCATTCCGCATGTGCTTGAACTCGGTTGGTTTGCGATCATCGCTCGGGTGTTGTCGGCGTTTTTGCACTTCATTCACTCTTGGATCGGCAGCTATGCGATTGCGATTTTGCTGCTGACCGTGACGGTGCGGTGCTGCGTTTTGCCTTTTAGCCTCAAGGCGGCAAAGGGTGCGGCTGTGATGCAGCAACTCGCGCCCGAGATGCAGAAGTTAAAGGAAAAGCACAAAGATGACCCCGCCAAGCAAGGCGAGGCGATGAAGAAACTGTGGCGCGATAACAACTACAATCCGCTTTCGGGTTGCTTGCCGGTTTTCTTGCAGATCCCCATTTTCGTTGCGCTCTATAAGACGCTTTCGACCGACATTGAGCTGCGCGGCACGCCGCTGATTCCTGGCGTTGACTGGGCCCGCAATCTAGCGGGTCCGGACATGATGTGGTTTTGGCAGCCTTACGTTTGGGATTATTTTGGCAGCGAAGTCGGCTGGCTGGGGCCTTACTTCAACTTCTTCCCGCTGATTACGGTCTCGTTGTTCTTGTGGCAGCAGATTCTGTTCACGCCGCCGGCGACGAACGATGAAATGAAGATGCAGCAGCAGATGATGAAGTTCATGACGATCTTCATGGGCGTCATGTTCTTCAAAGTTCCCGCAGGACTTTGCATCTACTTCATCACGTCCAGCATGTGGGGCATCTGCGAACGACTGTTACTGTTCCCGAAGCCAGTTAAACCGGCGACGCCGCCCCCCGATGACGGCGGGGATAATAAGATTGTCGAATCCCGTGTCAAGCGGAAATAGCGGTCATTTCACTGCAAGATCAGGCGTCTCATGCTCGACCTGGATGACACTATCTGTGCGCCAGCGGCGGCAAGTGGAATAGGTTTGCGCGGTGTAATTCGATTGAGCGGACCGCGCTCGGTCGAAGTCATTACGAAGGTGCTCTCTCAGCTAGACTCGCCGCTGCCAACGAAATCGCCTCGAGCGATTGATGCTCGAATCAAACTAGCGGAACTCGGTGCGATTCCTGTCACGGCATGCGTGTGGCCAACTGCACGAAGCTACACCCGTCAGCCGAGTGTTGAGCTCCATTTTCCCGCCAATCGCGTGATCGAGGACGCGATCATTGCCACCCTGTTGTCGCATGGCGCCCGGCTCGCTCGGCCTGGTGAGTTCACGCTCCGAGCTTTTCTCGCTGGCCGAGTTGACCTCGCCCAAGCCGAAGCGATTCTGAGTGTGATTCATGCCGAGTCTGACGCCGAGCTTCAAACTGGCCTGCGGCAACTCGCCGGCGGCGTCTTTGGCCCCATTCACGTCGTTCGGGAGGATTTGCTTTGCCTCTTGGCCGATGTCGAAGCGGGACTCGATTTTGTGGAAGAGGATATCGAGTTTGTCACCGGCGCTGATGCGCTGCGACGACTTCTGAGTCATTTGAAAACGATCGAGGGGATTCAGCGACAGCTCGCTCAGCGCTCGGCAGACTCAGGCGGCTGGCGGATCGTTCTCGTTGGTCCACCCAATGCTGGCAAGAGTAGTCTCTTCAATGCTCTGGCTGGTCGCGAGGCGGCGATTGTCTCTTCTCAAGCGGGAACGACGCGCGATGTGGTCCAAGTCGAACTCGATTGGAATGGGCATCGTGTGCTGCTGATGGACCTTGCGGGACTTGATGATAGGCCGGGTATCGAGGTTGATTCACTCGCTCAGCAAAAGGCTCAAGAGGCGATTGCCCAGGCTCATTTGATTTTGCAATGCCATGCTGCCGATGATTCTGCTCGCGACCGTTTGAATCTAAGCGATGCGCGCATCATCTCGGTTGCAACGAAAAGTGATCTAACGAAAGCGCCCGCTGGCTATTTGGAGACGAGTGCTGCGACCGGCGCGGGACTAAGTGAACTGCGTGCGTCTGTCATTGCCGAGCTCGATGAACTCGCGCAATCGAAGACGGAAATACTTGGCGGCGCGGGCCTTCGTAGTGCGGTCAGTCTTGCGGCTGCGGTGACTTCGCTGGAGTTCGCCCGTCAAAGGCTCGAGACTTCTGGACCTGACGATGTTTTTGCTATCGATCTTCGATCTTCGCTCGACCACCTTGGGGAGATTACCGGCGCGGTGGTGACCGATGACATTTTGGATCGTGTTTTTAGCCGGTTTTGTATTGGGAAGTAGCGAGCTTTGGCGGCTTCGCGTAGGCTCTTAAACGCGAGAGCATGGGTGTTGGAGCTTGTGAGCTAAATGTGAAGGCCGTTCTTATACTTCTTGTTGCTTCGCAACTCAGGTAGGCGAGTACACCAACCTGAGCTACCCCATCGATGAGGTAATTGTGGCGGATTCAAAGCAAGTTTTGATTGTTGGCGGCGGGTTTGCGGGGATGAATGCCGCGAAGCGACTTGGCAACGCCAAAGGGATCGAAGTCACGGTCGTCGATCGGACGAATCATCACCTTTTTCAGCCGCTGCTTTATCAAGTTGCGATGGCCGGACTCAGTCCCGCCGATATCGCTGCGCCGATTCGTTCGATGTTGGTGGGGTACAAGAACATTCGAGTGCTCCAAGGCGAAGTGAAGGAACTGAGACTCGCCGACAAGAAAGCGGTCACTACCTTCGGCGAGTTGTCGTTTGACTATCTGATTCTTTGCTGCGGCGCGCGGCATAGCTATTTTGGGCATGATGAGTGGGAGGAGTTTGCGCCGGGGTTGAAGACGCTTGAGCAGGCAACCGAGATTCGGAGGCGCGTTCTGTCTGCCTACGAAGAGGCGGAGCGAACTTCGTCGACGGAGGAACGGAAGAAGCAGCTCACGTTTGTTGTTGTCGGCGGTGGACCCACTGGCGTCGAATTAGCGGGCGCCATTGGCGAAATGAGTCGCTTTACGCTCTCACGAGAATTCAAGAACATCGACGCCAAGCTTGCGCGAGTGATCTTGATTGAATCGGGGCCGGAAATTCTTTCGATGTTCAGCAAGGAGCAAGCGTCGCGGGCGGTGCGCGATTTGGAAAATCTCGGCGTTCAAGTCTGGACCAATAGCAAAGTGACCAAGATCGATGGAGGCGGCGTCGAGGTTGGAAATGAGCGACTCAACTCAGCGACCGTGCTCTGGGCGGCGGGCGTGGTTGCTTCGCCGCTGGGGAGAAGTGCAGGACTCGAGTGTGATCGAGCGAACCGGATTGTGGTGGGCGAGGATCTGAGCGTGAAGGCTTTTCCCTATGTATTCGTGGCCGGCGATCAGGCTAGCTTTGCTCACCAAGGAGGCAAGCCATTGCCGGGCGTCGCGCAGGTCGCCATCCAACAAGGGCAATTCTTGGCGAAGACGATTCGCGATGACATTGCAGGTAAGCCACGTAGGAAATTTCATTACAACGACAAGGGCCAGATGGCGACAATCGGGCGAAGTAGCGCGATCGTGGAGATCGGCAAATTCAAACTCACGGGCTTCTTAGCTTGGCTGACGTGGCTTGCTGTCCACATTTACTTTTTGACGGGATTTAAGAATCGCTTGATCGTGGTCACTCAGTGGGCTTGGTCGTATATGACTTTCCGACGCGGGGCGCGGCTGATTGTGAATAAAGAGTGGCGATTCAATCCTGGGGCTGCTGCCTCGGAAGCAAAGCCCGAAGTGCATTGATCGGCTATCATCCGCGAAAATCGGTTTGGGCTGGCATCGTTCTTCGCTAAGCAGTCCATTCGCTAGCACCCAAATCGCCCTTGTTTTTAAGTCTGAATAGCGCAGTTACAGAACAGTTGCGCGAACTTCGGTAGTTTTCTCATAAATTGAGGCGTCAGACCTCTGACAGCGGTCGCGGTGTTTTTGATGGTCGGGCGGCTGGGTTGCCTTGGCTATCCTTCTCGTCGCGGGCATTCTCGTCGCGGGGCGTGTCCCTTGCTAAGACCCACGTTTCAAACGCAAAACAGTAGCGAAAACCCAGGGGAGAACATTCGATGAAGATGGCAATCTGGTCTATGCTCGTCGCAACTTGTCTATGCATCGCGCCTTGGGCAGCGCAGGCGCACGCGCAAGACGCAGCGGCCAGCGCCGCAAAGCCCGGCGCCGCGAAGCCGGTTGTGCAAATCGCCGTGTTGCTCGATACAAGCAACTCGATGGATGGCCTCATTGAGCAAGCGAAGTCGCAGCTCTGGCGAATCGTCAATGAATTCACGGTTTGCAAACGCAACGGCGTGCGACCTGATGTGCAGGTGGCGCTTTATCAATATGGCACGCCGAGCCTTGGCGCCGACAATGGCTTCGTCCGCCAAATCGTTCCCCTCACGCTCGACCTCGACAAGATCTCTGAGGAGCTTTTCAAGCTCACCACCGATGGCGGCGACGAATATTGCGGCAACGTGATTCAACATGCCGTCAAGAATTTGACTTGGAGCGCGAACAAGGCTGACTTCAAAGTCATTTTGATCGCCGGCAACGAGCCCTTTGATCAAGGCCAAGTGGATTTCCGCACAGCGGTGAAGGAAGCCGTTGAGAAGGGTGTCGTCGTCAACACGATTTTCTGCGGCGGCGAAGGTGAAGGCATCAATACTCACTGGAAGGATGGTGCGGTTCTTGGCGGCGGGCAGTTCATGACGATCGACTCCGACAAGAAAACAGTTCACATCGATGCGCCGCAAGATAAGCGACTTGTCGAGCTTTCCGCCCATATCAACAAGACGTTTCTGTTCTATGGCTCCGAGCGCGCTCGCTTTGCAGGCAACCAGGCGGAGCAAGATGGCAACGCCGCCAAGGCTGCGCCCGCTGTCGCGGCGCAGCGAGCGGTTACCAAAGGCAGTTCCGCTTACAACTACTCGGATCATGACCTTGTGGACGCGGTCAAAGAGGGCAAAGTGAAACTGGAGGACGTCAAGAAAGATGACCTTCCTGATGATCTCAAGAAACTGAGCGCCGAGGAGCTAAAGAAGGCGGTCGAGGTGAAGCAAGCAGAACGCGCGAAGATCCAGAAGGAAATCGCCGAACTGCGTAAGGCGCGCGAAGAGTTTGTCATCAAAAAGAGTAAGGAAATGGCAAAAGAGGGCGGCAAGACGCTTGAAGACGCTGTTATCGGCGCCATCCGTAACCAGGCGCAGGACGCCGGCTTTGAGTTCGACAAAACGTAGCGCAGCGTTGAACCAAGTCTGTCCTGAGTTTGCAGAGGCCGTCTGGGGAGAAAAGCCCTTGGCGGCCTCGGCGCTTGCGTCCTGAAAAAACGCCGCGCAAGGCGGAAAAACGGGGTATGATGGGTGTTGGACTTAAGCCGACGCGCCCGTCGGCGAAATCACCTAGAGCCACCCCCTAAGTCAATCCCTTGTCCAATTCGCTTCCGCCAGTTTCCGGCGCCAACATCGATCTCACCTGTCCCCGCTGTGGCGCCGCCCAGAGGCTTCCCGCTTCGGCTGCCGGCACGCGACAAACTTGCACTGCCTGTCAACAGGCTTTTAAGGTTCCTGCTGCGGCAACAACTCGCCTTGTGACCCCGCCAGCTCCGAGTCCACCACCCGCCTCAAGTTCACAGCCTCGTCCTTCCGATCCTCCACCCGCCGCACCTCGAGCTCCGCTGTCAGTGCCGACACCAGCGGCAGTGGTGGACCTTTCGGCCGCCGACGAAGCCCCGATTCCTTTCGACAGCGATGATGCGCTAGTTCCAGCTTCGGTTGCAGCACCGCCTCCATCGGCAGCGTTTCCTCCGTCGAAAGCAAAAGCAACCGCTACTCCAGAAGACTCCACCGTCGACAAGGATTCGTTCTACGACGAGCCCGGAGTGGGCGCGAATCGTCCCGCCGTGAAAGAGCCGTCGCGGGCAGTGGTCTATATCGACAACAAGCACCGCGTCTCCAACGACGAAGGTTTGATCCTGGTCGTGTGTGGCATTTGCGGCACTCGGGCGTTTTTTGATGCCAGCAAAGGGGAGACGTCCCAGCAGTGCCCCGATTGCTACACTAAGTATCGACTTCCGAAATTGCCTCCCGGCCCGGTCAAGAAGCCTAAAGCGACTCCGCCAGATGAGTTTGATGAATTCAAGCTCGAAGAGACTTTTGAGCGGCAAGG
>JBKJSI010000305.1:0-2641 GCA_046595915.1 Pirellulaceae bacterium | reverse complement strand
CTTTGCTCGAAACGCTCGCTCTTCGTCCTTCAGCATTTTCTCTTGAAATGCCTGCTCAATTCCTTCTTGTTCGCGAGCAAGTTCGTGAAGCCGTATCACCGGGGCCATTAATTCCGGTGCGCAGCGGTCAATGTCCCTCAAATACCTGATGGGCGAATAGTAGCTGTTGACATCTATTTTCTTACCTTTCAACTCGTGCCAGCGAGAAAGTCCGCAAACTTCACAACCAAAAACCCGATTAGAGCTACTAAATCGGCTGAAGTCATCAACCGACCAATTGGCAGGCAGCACTACATTTCTCGCTCCACTCAATTTGGCGAGCGCTTCTTTACCTCTATCGGTAAGCTGAGTACCGCACAACGAAAAAAGGTAACCAACTGGCCAGACCGAATTCTCAGCAAAGCAGTCACCAGTGATCGGCGTGAAGCTTAGATTCAAAAAGTCGATGTTCAGGCAACTAGAGAGTGCTGCCACGTTACGATCCGAAACAAGGGTGCTGCTTAAGTTAACCGTCTTGAGCTTTTGCGGCTGCGGCAAACTGCCCAGAAACCCTCCTTCGATTGGCATTTCTGAAAGATGGAGATGCTCCAAATACGAGCACTCTTCCAAGAAATCAAAGTCCGCATCAACAAGCGACGCATTGCAAATCGTCAAGTCGAACAGTTTTGTTTGCCGGGCAAGGGAGGGGCCGATTCGGCGAGTGATGTTGACGTCCAATCGTAGCAATCTCAATTCACATTGAGCTAACCAGCGCTTGACCGTGGGGTCGCCGATCGAGTCATTCACAAGCCACAATCGAAGCAAAGTTGGTGGTAGATTGACTGAGCGCAGCGTTTCGTCGGTCAGCTTGGGGCAACGCTCAAGATGCAATGCCTTTAGTTCACGGAGTCCATCAATCTCTGACAGAGCTTCGCCAGTGAACTGCGGCAGATTGTGGATGGTTAAGTCCTCAACGCGGCTGCTCGGCCCCAAATGACGCAAAAAATCACCGCGAACCTGTGGCAGAAATCCCAATTGAAGTTTCTTCAGGTTGCGTAATGTCGCAATGCCCGCTAAGCCTTCGTCCGTAATCTCATCAGCGCCTGTAATGGAAATATATTCAATCTCTTGGAACAAAGCCAAATCGCGAAGGTCCGAATCGGCAAGCGCGGGCAATTCCTTTTTTTGGCGTGATGAAAGAACAAATCTCAATTCGCGTATCCTCGGAGCCGCATCCTCCAGTAGCAAGGCGCGCCGCCAAGTCCCGAAGAAGCCGAGCTCCGTCAAATCAATCTTGGAAAAAGTTGAGACTTCCGCGCCTTTTGTATTCAACGCCTCCATCGCCGCCTTCCGCCGCAAATTCCAACCCCGCCGCTGCGCCACATACGAAAGCGGAATCGCAATCACCGTAATCAGCACCAGCATCGCCCAAAGCGAAAACCTTGGCTTCAAGTAGCGACCCAGCAACATATATTACGGCTCCGCGCTCAATTTTTTCAACGGCTTGCTAAGGCTCGAAGACAATGCTGACGGTTTTTGGGAAACCGATGTTTCGAATCGACTCTTTCGTAATGCCTTCACATCCAAATACTCGCACCTCTTTTAGATTTCTCAACCGAGTCAGAGAGCGCAACTTGTCGGCGGTGAGCGATGGTAATCCGATAAACAAAATCGACTCGAGCTTGCACGAAGTAGGGAAACTCTTGAGAAAATCTCCGCAAACCTGATCGCCACCAATAATCTCAAGGGTTCGAATTTCTTTCAGTGGCCGAAGGTCGTTCAGTTCGTGATCTGTAAATGTGCAATCTTCGATGCTTAGGTACTCAACTTCCGGGAAGTAGCTGAGCAATCGCAAGTATTCGGAGTTGCTGATCGGATCGGACGGCTCTCGATTGTCGCAGCAAATTGTGATGGAGGTCAGTTGCGAGGTCGAAAACTCTTCTAGTAGCGAACTCCATCGATCAGAGAAACCACCCAAGTCCACTAGAGGCTTTGGTGGAAAACTCATGGAAAACATCGTTCCATGATTTTGAAGCCGCTCGCACGCCTTCGCCCGCCGCAAATTGAAGCTCCGCCGCTGCGCTACATACGAAAGCGGAATCGCAACAACCGTAATCAACACCAACAGCGTCCAAAGCGAAAACCGCACCCGAAACCACCTTCGCATTGGTGAGATTGCCATGCGCTATTCTTCCTTTCTCGCCGCTTCATCCTCCGCGGCTTCCGCCCGCGCCAGTTCATGCAGCCGAAGCACCGGCGCCATCAACTCTTTGGGAAAATTATCCAGTGGCTCTTCGAGTAGACTCAGCTCCTTGACTGAGTGAGAATATCCGCTGCCCGTTTCAGCCGTCAGCGCTTTAGCCTCTCGCTCGCATAGCGATCCTCCAGTAATCTCTGAACCTCCGGAAAAATGTCCCCGGCGAAACCGCTTCTGATCTTCATAGGTCCAATTGATCGGCAATTCCACACGTGCGCTGGCCAGATTCAGTGTATTGAAGCGCTGCTTTCCCAATTCGCTAAACCTAGTTCCGGCTAGATTAAAGCCTCTAGTGCCCCGTCACGTCTTGATTGTGGGGTAAAGTTTCTTAAGTTTTGTGCGAGCGTCTTGGATTTTGAAGTGCCAATCGACTCCACGTTGCTTGGCGGTGGTTTTATCGGACCA
>JBKJSI010000288.1:0-9809 GCA_046595915.1 Pirellulaceae bacterium | reverse complement strand
TGGTCCGATAAAACCACCGCCAAGCAACGTGGAGTCGATTGGCACTTCAAAATCCAAGACGCTCGCACAAAACTTAAGAAACTTTACCCCACAATCAAGACGTGACGGGGCACTAGGTTGGAGCAAGCATGGATGGCAAGAGCGGACTAAGATGTGCCCAACTTCTCTCACCCCGTTATGTGCCGGAATTCTATCTATGCGGCTGCTTTGCTTGGTTGTCGGAGCTTGTGCCCTATTCGGAGATTGGCGCGGAGCATTTGCTCAAGAGTTGAAGGCGATTCCTCCGGAGGGAATCGAAATCTCGGCTGAGATTAAGGAGGGCCTGACCAAGCGGCTCGCAGAAATCGATGGCAGAGTTGAAACTCTGAAAAAGTCAAAATCACCGCAACTGGGATTATTGCCAGATATCGAAGTTCTGACCCGCGCCGTGCGTCTGGCAATTGAACTCAATGGCTTTTACGAGACGTCCGATTTTCAGAAAGCCAATGATCTACTCGATGAGGCGATGAACCGAGCCGATCAGCTGGCGGAAGGCAACGTCGTTTGGACCAGTTTGCCGCTTACGATTCGGGGGTTCCGCTCCGCAATCGATGGCTCTATTCAGCCGTATGGAGTGTATGGCGGGCGCGGAAGACAGCCTGAAGGCGCCAAACTTCGCTGCGATATCTGGTGCCACGGGCGCGGCGAAAAAACGCTGGAGCTTCAATTCATCCACCAACGCCTCAAACAGGTCGGAGAAATCTCGCCGCCCAATACAATTGTGATTCATCCCTTCGGTCGCTATTGTAACGCCAATAAATTTGCAGGCGAGGTCGATACGTTCGAAGCCCTGGCTCATGCCAAGTCGCAATACCCGATCGATGAAAATCGAGTCGCGATTCGCGGGTTTTCGATGGGCGGCGCCGCTGCCTGGCATCTGGCAGTGCATCACCCCGGTTTATGGTTCGCTGCCAATCCGGGCGCAGGTTTTGCCGACACGCCAGGCTATCTCGGTCTGTTGGACAAACCCGGCTCGCTGCCTGCGGGTTACGAACAAACGCTATGGAAACTCTACGATTGCCCACCTTCGGCGGTAAATTTGCGAATGCTGCCGACAGTCGCCTACAGTGGTGAACTCGATAAGCAAAAACTCGCGGCCGATACGATGGCGAAGGCTTGTTTTGATTTGCCGCGTATCGGATTTGAACTAACTCACATCATCGGTCCCGATACCGAACATCGAATCCATCCCGATTCCAAAGCCGAGATCGAGCGCCGCCTCGCCATTCTCGCCAAGCATGGGCGCAATCGCACTCCGCATGACGTTCATTTCGCAACCTACACGCTCAAATACAACAAAGCGTTTTGGCTCGAAGTGACCGGCCTTGAAAAGCACTGGGAGCGCGCCGAGCTGCATGGCATTCTTGATCTCGATTCACCCCGACCCACTGTTTGGATCAAGTCGGAAGGCGCCACCGGCATTGCAATTCAACTCGATGCGGATCAGTTGCCGCAAAGGGTGCTCGATAATCCCGCGGGGCCGGTGCAGATTTCGGTGAATGGAGAATTTGTGAGTCCGTCGCCACTTCGGTCCGATCGGTCGCTCTCTTGTACCATGGTGAAAACGGAGAAGGGCTGGGTGACCGAAGCGCCGGGGAGCCAAACCGTACTCGCCAAGAAGCATAACCTTCAGGGGCCGATTGACGACGCGTTTATGGGCCCATTTCTCTTCGTGACTCCAAGCCTATCTTGCGGGAGTGAGGCGGTCGACAAATGGGTGAAAGCGGAAATGGACCGCGCGATGCGAGAATGGAAAACGCATTTTCGCGGCGACATTCGCACCAAGCTTGATTCGGCCGTGACGGCGGAAGATATCCGCAATTACAACCTCATCTGCTGGGGGAATCCGGCGGCGAACGCGATCATCGCTCGCGTTGCCGATAAGCTTCCCGTGAAATGGGGCGAAAGTGAACTGCAGGCGGGCGCAGCAGCTTTCCCTTCGGCGAATCATGTCGCCATCGCGATCTATCCCAATCCACTTCAACCCAAACGCTACATCGTGCTGAATAGCGGGTTCACCTTTCGCGGAATCGATTACTCAAGCAACGCGCGGCAGACGCCGAAGCTGCCCGATTGGGCGGTGGTCGACATTTCGGTTCCCGCCGATGAGTATGCACCTGGAAAGGTCGTTGCCGCAAACTTCTTTGGCGAGAAATGGGAACTGCGCGAATAGTTCCTAAGCCTTCGCCCACTTAATTCGCGTATACGCAATGTTGAGCCCGGCTCGCTGTCCGTTTTTTTGTGATGTGCTACCCGGTAGTGCACCCATCATCATCAGATCGATTCCGTGTTGTTTGGCGTACTCGACACGAGCCGCAATCAAGGCGAGTTGAGCACCCTTTCCACGGGCTTCCGGCAACGTGCAGTCGCCAGCGATCAGGCTCACATCGTCGCTCAAGCACAAGCCGCCGCAGCCAATCGGTTTTCCATGGAAGTCGACGACGAAATTCACGACATGATCATTCTTGGAGCTGACTTGGCTTAGTTCTTCAAAGAAGGGAGCAAACTCGGGCGGCAGTTGCCAAGCTGCAGCTGCCAGTTTGGAATACTCTTCTTGTTCATCCTTGCCAGCAATCCGCACTTGGAGGCCGGGACTCATCGGCATCGGCGTCATTTCGGCGACGGGGCGATAAAGAAGGTTCGTTAGCTCCATCGCGTAGTACCCGCGTTCGCGGAGTTTGACGAGGAGCGCTGGATCGACAACCGAACTGATTTCATGGAATACCGGCGCACCGTGGGCAGCGAAAAACTGCTCAAGCTTTTCAAAATCTTCGTCAGTGGGAGTTTCAAAGACGCCTATGCCAAAGGTCTGGGTCAACGGCGAATGGACCGAGTCGAACATGGCGTAAGCGCCGGCGACCTCAATTGATTCGGCGTCGGTTCCGGGAAAAGCCTTTTGTTTGGCTTCGACATGACGCCGATTGGCGAGGGCCTCGGCCCGTTCGAGACGCTGTGAAAGCTGGAGATCGACGCAAAAGGTCTTATTCGCTGGTGGACTAGGCATCTTGGGGATTTTTTCTTGGAAAGCTATTTGTTGGCGGAACGATCGAGGATTTGACACTTTTGTAGGGCAGAGCGGGTAGTGGGAACGAACATCCGCAAATTATTCATTTGACGATTCATTTCGCGGCTTTTCGGCGTCCCAGCGCGATTTTCATTTGCGAGTGACGCTGAGGCCTAGTTGAGTACAATGACGACCACTGAGGGCGTTCTGCTTCAACCGCCGCGAAATTTTCAAGCTTGAAGTATTCAGCCGCAATATATCAGCGATAACCCGTTGCGAGACAACATGATTACTGCCGAAGAGGTCGCGCCGTACCGGGCTCCGCCGACGACGCAAGGACAGCAATTTGCCATTGAGGTTCGCACGCTGAAGAAAACCTACCGCGAGGGGGGACTACTTTTCGGTGGTAAGAATATTGAAGCCCTCAAGGGAATCTCCCTCAATGTCGCCAAGGGCGAGGTTTTCGGACTGCTTGGGCCCAACGGCGCCGGAAAAACGACGCTCATCAAGATTTTGCTGGGGATCATCCGCCCGACTGGCGGCGAAGCGTTTCTCCTGGGGCGTCGCGCAGGGCACCGGGCGAGCCGAGAAAATATTGGTTACCTCCCCGAGAATCTGCGCATTCAACGCCATCACACCGGTTGGACCGCGCTCTACTTTTACGGACAACTCAGCGGCCTGACAAAGAATGTGATCCGCGAGCGCGGCACGCGCTGGCTTGAGGCGGTCGGACTAGCGGCGCGGGCGAATGATTCGATTCGCAAATACTCCAAAGGCATGCTGCAGCGACTTGGTCTTGCTCAGGCGCTCCTCCATGATCCCGAATTACTATTCATGGACGAACCGACAGACGGGCTCGATCCGGTTGCTCGTGCCCAAGTGCGAAATGTGATCACCGATTTGCGAAACATGGGCAAGACGGTTTTTCTTAACAGTCACATTTTGCAAGAAGTGGAACTTGTCTGCGATCGCGTCGCGGTCATGGACAAGGGTGAGATTCGGGTGATCGGCCCAGTCGCCGATGTGACGGCGCTACCCGATAGTCGCTTTGAATTTGAATTGGCTGGCGAACTCGATTCAATTCGTCCACTCGCATTCGATAACGCACAAATCGAACTGGGGCATGCGCCGGGGCGAGTATCACTTTTACTGCCCACGAAAGATCAAAACCTTGTCAACGCTCAGGTGGACCGTCTTCGCGCCGCTGGCGTGAGCATCGTCGGTCTACATCAGCGGAAGGCCACGCTCGAAGAAGCGTTTCTCAAATTGCTTGCAACTAGCCCTAGGAATTAGTCTCCATATGCGTCCCTACTTTGCCATCATTGAAGATAGCTTTCGCGAAGCATTGTCGTCGCGCGTGCTCTGGGTGCTGCTGGCAGTCAATCTGCTTGTTCTGCTTTGCCTTGTGCCATTCGGGTACTTGGAGCAGTCAAAAGTGGAGCTGGAAGCAAGCGATCTGGGCACCTTTGAGAACCGGATTGCGCTGATTAGCAAAATCGTCGACGCCAGCAGGAAACCAGAACCGAGCCCTGGAAAGCATATCCTCTCGCTCCTGGATGACAAAACGAAAGAGCGCCTGAATGAGGCGATGAAGGAGGAGGGCAAGGAAGAGGTAAAAGCAGAGCCCTCCAAAGAGGAAGCAGCGAAATCGGATAAAGCAAAAGCGGATTCCGAGCCACGGCGAAGGCGTGGTGGGGGCGGAGGAGGCGGGGATCTTGCCGAACAGCTCCCTCGGATCCTTAGCAAGCCGCTCCGAGACAAGAAATTTTATGACGAAGCCTCTTGGAAGAATGTGACGCTAGGCGAGGAAGCGAAGGAACTGAAGAAAAAGGGGATAGATAATCTATCGAAAGAAGAATTGGGGCGGTTCAATCGCCTATCAATGGAGGCGGCGTTTCGAGAGTCGCTCGAGGCAAGTCAGCGGACAACTTTCACCTACACCGTTTTTGGCTATGACATTGGCAGTGGTTCGCTCTTTCAGGCGTTAGATACCCGTGTTCGGTTTGAAGAAAACCTGATGGGCTGGGTGCGGTTCATGCTTGCTTGGTTTGTGGGCGCGATTGGCGTCTTCATTTCGATCTTAATCACGGCGTCGATTGTTCCCGATACGTTTGATGCAGGTTCGCTGCATCTTTTGCTGAGCAAGCCGCTGACGCGGTCGATGCTCTTTCTGGCGAAATTCACCGGCGCGTGCGTGTTTACGCTGTTGAGCGCGTTTGTCCTTTTGGGCGGCGTAACGTTGATCCTCGGGTTTCGTTTTGGCATTTGGAATCCGAGGTTTCTCGCTTGCATTCCAATTTATGTCTTCGTGTTTGCGATCTATTATTCGGTCTCTGCCTTTATCGGCCTTGCCTTTCGCAGTCAGATTATTTCCATTGCTGCGGCGGTGATTTTTTGGTTGGCATGCTTCGCGCTTGGTTTCGGTCCGTACTGGATGCGCGATACCGTGTTGCGACAAGTACGAATTGCGAGGCTCGTTCCCATCAATGATGGAGTCATGGGAGTCAGTGAGGTCTACACGACGCGCGTTTGGGATGGAGAGAAAAAAGATTGGCGTGAAGCCTTCAATAGCGAAGGTCGCGGCCTACTGCAAATCCCCGCAGCCATTCGGCCCTTTATTCCCTTTACGATTTTGCCTCCGACCGGTACCTATTTTGACACCAAGTCGCAGCAACTCGTCTCTGTTGAAACGGTAGTGTCGCAAGGCGGCTTCATGTCTCGTGTAAACTACGCCAAAGCCCCAGATTTCAAGCAAGTCGAGGGCCCCAATGCGCCATTGGGCACGATCACTTTGCTACCCGAAGCCGACGGAAACTTTGTCATCGTGGCCCAAAGCGGCATCTATCGCGGCGATACCGCCAAGCTTCAGCCGAGCCAGAAAAATACGTCCATGTTCGGTTTCTCGTTGGGGGGCTCGGCGTTCGAGAATGTCGGTCCCAAAGAGCCGCTGACGATCGATCGCCCAGCTCAGGCCGCGCTAGACAATAAGTCGGGAAGGCTGCTGATTTATTCGCGAGGAAAAATCACGACCCTGGAGCGAACCGAGGCCGGTAAATTTGAAGTCAAAAAGCAATCGACTCTTCCTGATCTCACCGACGAGCAAAAAACGGATGATGGCGCCGCGATGGCGGTTGGCGGGGATTGTCTCGTGATCGCGATCCAGTCAGGCCGCCTGCTGATTCTCGATCCGGTATCGCATCAGATCATCCAAGACAGTAAGCCGCAGGGAAGTGAGCAGCCGCATACGGTTGCGGTGTCGCCGGATGGTAAGGTGGCTCTCGCTTTATTTCACAACGGCCGCTTGATGATGTCGCGGGAGGGCGTCGCCGGCCGCGCGTTTCAAACGGCATCGATTCGCGGGCAGGGCGATATCTCCGCAGCGATCATCCCAGACGCGCAAACGCTTTACATCGCGGATCGGACACAACGAGTGTCGAAGTACAAACTGGCCGACCTAGCTCGCGAAAACGAAATAAGCCCCGCCCTCGGCTGGTTTGAATTTAGCTATCGCTACGGCGTGGCGCCGCTTTACAAAGTTTTCCCGAAGCCGGGCGAACTCGAAAAAACGATTCGATATGTCTTGCAAGAGTCCAATTCACACGCCAGCGACCTCGCCAAATATGACCTCATGGCCCCGCCGCTACAGAAGTCGAATCCCTGGTCGCCCGTTGTCTCAAGCGGCATCTTCCTGATTGTAATGCTCGCTCTTTCCTGTCTTTACATCGAACGTCAAGAATATTAATTCAATATATCGAAACAACTTTACATTATGTTGCGCATTTGTTCGGCCATCAACTGCCACCAGACCGAGAGTCAGCCAGCGTGGCCACCAAGCCAGCAACAAAATAAAGGTGTTTTTGCCCTTTCCCGTTTAGCCCGCGAATGACCAGCCCCCACCACACGCCCGCCCACGAACACAACCGGCGGGCGTGGAACGACCTCGTCCGCCAAAAGCAGCGATTTACCAAGCCCGCCGTCGACGAAGATTTTCGCGAGCCCCTGAAAGTCGTCGATCAACTCGGCTGGCTCGGCGCCGATATTCGCGGCCTCAAAGTCCTTTGCCTAGCCGCAGGCGGCGGCCGCCAAGGCCCCCTCTACGCCGCCGCTGGGGCGATCGTGACGGTGGTCGATATCTCGCCCGCCATGCTGGAACTCGACCGCGAGGTCGCACAAGAACGCGGCTTCACGCTCCGCACGATCGAAACCTCCATGGATGACCTATCGATGTTCGCTGCCGCTGAATTCGACCTCGTCGTGCATCCGGTGAGCACCTGCTACGTCCCCAAAATTCAGCCCGTCTTCGACGCCGTCGCCCGCATCGTCACGCCGGGAGGCGTCTACATCTCGCAGCACAAAACCCCGACGAGCCTGCAAGCCGACATCAAACCAAGCCCCCGCGGATATGAACTCATCGAGCCCTATTACCGCGAAGGCCCGCTGCACGCGGTGATTGGGAGCAAGCACCGCGAAGAGGGAACGCTCGAATTCCTCCACCGCTGGGAAGAAATCCTCGGCGGCATCTGCCGCGCCGGATTCTCGATCGAAGACGTCATCGAACCCTTTCACGCCGAAAAAGACGCCCCGTCCGAAACCTTTGCCCACCGCAGCAAATGGGCCGCCCCATACGTTCGCATCAAGGCTAGACGGCGAGCCGCGCCGTC
Source organism: Pirellulaceae bacterium (assembly GCA_046595915.1). Lineage (GTDB taxonomy): Bacteria > Planctomycetota > Planctomycetia > Pirellulales > Pirellulaceae > JBKJSI01. The sequence continues at coordinate 2,105 of JBKJSI010000288.1, read as the reverse complement.
CGCGCTAAAGAACGAGGGAATCTCCAAAATCTGGACGCCGGGCTAGTGACGACCATGGTCGCTTGTCGCTCCGCGAAAGAGCGTGCTCAGGTTGCAAAGAGCCCAGCCACCGCCGACGATAGCGGCAGGAGATTCACGATGAAATTGCTTTTGGCGCTCTGCCTCATCGCCGCAATGTCGATCGAAACGTTCGCGCAAGATCAACTCGACACTTCAAAAACCTACGTTGTCATTGCAGGCGTGCTCCAGTGGCCCGAAGGCCGGCTGGGCTCATTCGCGACCAAAAACCGCAAAGACGAAGAACTATACGAGACGCTGAAGGCGCGTGGCGTGCCCGAAGGGCAGATGAAGTTACTCCTCGATGACGCCGCGACCTATTCCAAAATCCGCGGCGCGATCCGCGATATCGCCGGCAAGGCGCCGAAAGACGCGACGTTCATTTTCTATTACTGCGGCCACGGCATGCCCGCCGAGGGCGATGATGTTTGTTTGGCCAACTATGATCTCGACCCGAAGCAACCCAAACGCACCGGCCTGCTCGTCTCCGATTCAGCAAAGCTGATCGAAGAGCACTTCCATGGCAAGCGTGTGCTGTTGCTCGCCGATTGCTGTTTCTCCGGCGGCCTCGCCAAGTCGGCCCGCGCACTACACAAGGCGGGCTTCGAAGCAGCAAGCCTTACTTCCGCGACCGATAGCGTGACCTCGACTGGCAACTGGACTTTCACGCAAACGATTATTGATGGGCTCAGAGGCGAATCCTTCGGCGACGCCAATGGCGATGGCTCCCTTACGCTCAGCGAGCTCGCGGGCGACGTGAAAGGGGCAATGGAAGCTCTCGAGAACCAACCCGCAGGCGTCGCGGTCGAAAACTGGCCTAAGGACATGAAACTCGCCAGCGCAAAACATAAGCCGAGCAAAACCGAGGGGCCCTTTCGCGCCGGGGATTATGTGATGGCGCCGAGCGAAGGGGGAATGCGAGTCGGTCGCGTAATCGCTTTGGGCGAGAGCGAGTCGACGGTGGAGTTTTACGCTTACTCCGACAAATCGCAGGTGAAAATCGCCAACGACAAAATCCAATCGCTGGCGGGTTACAAAGCCACCAAGGGCAAGCTCGAAACGGCAACGCATGAAGTCGAATGGCGCGGCAATTGGTACAAGGCCTCCGTCATGAAACGCGACGGCAAGAAGACGCAGATCCATTACGTCGGCTATGGCCCCGAATGGGACCAATGGGTGACGCCCGAGCGGATTCGGCCGATTCCGTTTGATGGGCAATAGCGGCGAAAACACCCCTGCGAATGAGCGTCGTCTGCGGCTATCATTAGACACTTCCCGCAGCCCCTCGCAGGACCTCTCTCCGATGACTAGCCCCGCCGATCAAGCACATCCAGTTGATGAACTCGTTGCCCGTAAAACCCAAATCCGCGAACAATCGCACGCCAACCGCAACGCGCAAGAAAACAAGGACGAAATCAGCAAAGGCATTATGGCCCGCTTCTTGGCCCTGCCGGAGTATGCCGCTGCCAAGACGGTGATGTTCTATATCGATGTGCGGAGCGAAGTGCGTACGCGGCACAACCTTATCGACGCCCTCGCAACCGGCAAGAAAATCATCGTGCCTTACTGCGTCGATGGCGAGCTCGAACTCTTTCATCTCGAGTCGATGGATGAACTCGAATTGGGTATGTATCGCATCCTTGAGCCAAAAGCCGAACTCCGTACCGTCGCTGCGAAAAAGGTACAGCCCGAAGAGCTCGACCTGATCATGGTCCCCGGCGTCGCCTTCGACAAAAACGGCGGCCGCACCGGCCACGGCAAAGGCTACTACGACAAGCTCCTGGAACACGCCAAGCCGGAAACGCCGCTCGTCGGCATCGCTTTCGAGTGCCAACTATTCCCCGAGATCCCTTGCGGCGACCATGACATTTACATGGACAAAGTCGTGACCGAATCTGCTGTCTATCCAGGCCGCGGGCGGAAGTAAGACCTCTCACCACAAAGACACAAAGAGCACAAAGAAAAATCAGAAGGCGCTATGATTTTAGCTCTCGCTTGATGGTTGTAGAATGAATCACGGTGGCGCGTTTCCTACCTTATTGTCTTAC
>JBKJSI010000245.1:0-27504 GCA_046595915.1 Pirellulaceae bacterium | reverse complement strand
AGCGGCTAAGGCGGCTGGAAGTGTGGCTGATATTCTTGCGGCTGCCCGAGGTGGTGCTAAACCGGCGGCTACCCCTGCTGCCGCGAAGCCTGCTGCATCGACGGCGGATATTCTTGCAGCTGCGCGAGCTAAAGCTGCTCCCGCTGCACCCAAAGCGGAAGCGCCGAAAGCTGAAACTCCTAAGCCGGCTGCCGCGCCTGCGAAGGCGGACGCGAAGAGTATGTCGGTTGCTGACATTCTTGCTGCCGCCCGAGGCAAAGCGCCTGCGGCAGCTGCTCCGGCTCCAGTCGCTGCGCCTGTTAAGAAGGAAGAGCCCGCGCCGGTGGTGGTAAAAGAAGAACCAAAAGTGGCGGCGCCGGCTCCCGTTGCTGCGGCGCCTTCATCGAGCGGTGGAAGCAAGAAGGGTGCGTTCAGCACGGTGGAAGAAATGGTGGCTTATTGCCGTCAGGTCGATAGCAAAGGGTAAATTCCTGCATCAGCGGTTTGCGGGGTGATGTTTTTCGTCTTCGATGCGATCGACGACGATCACGCGCAAGTCGCCGACATTGGTGTGCGTGGGGCCGGTTTGAATCAGTCCGCCGGTTCGCTCGAAAAAGTGATATGCGTCTTGGCGCGATAAGTAGTCGGTTGGGTCTATCTCTAGTTTAGTTGCGGTCCTGTAGGTTGATCCATCGAGCCATGCGCCTGCGGCGTCGGTGGGGCCATCTTCGCCGTCGGTTCCGCCGGATAAGAGTACGACCCCGGTTGCGGTCTCTTTCAATTCGTTTACCGCGGCGAGCGTTAGCTGTTGATTTCGACCGCCGAGTCCGCGGACTCCGCCGCCTTGCCATGCCACGATGGGTTCGCCGCCGCTAATCAGGCAATCGGGGCCCTTTTCGCTGCGCATTTGAAATGCCATCTGCGCGAGACGACGGCCCAACTCGGCTGCGTCGCCTTCTAACTTACGACTGGATGTCATGGCGTGGGAATAGCCTCGCTTTTCGGCCTCCATCCCGGCGGCGTCGACTGCGACGGCGTTGTTGCCAATGACGAAGTGATGGAGTTTGGAAGTTAGCTTTTGCAATTCGCGCGGCGGAGAGCGGAGACGAGCGTCGACATTCGAGAACCAAGGTTGCGAGCTGGCGCCAAAACGGGTGAGAATTTCGCGAGCTCGATCAGCTGTAGTCGAATCGGGAAATGTGGGCCCTGAAGCGATGACATCGAGCGGATCACCCATGACATCGGAGATCACGAGCGTGATCAGAATTCCGGCTCGGCACGCTTGAGCGAGTCGGCCTCCTTTGATTGCGCTGAGATGTTTGCGAACGGTGTTGAGTTCTTCAATGTTTGCGCCGCGCGCCGCTAAGAACCGAGTGACAGCCAGTTTTTCGGTGAGGGAGAGGCCCTCAATGGGCAGCGGCAAAAGTGCGGAACCGCCGCCGGAGAGGAGGCAGATGCAAAGATCGCGAGGCCCGAGTTGCTTAACTCGCTGAAGCACGCGCCGCGCGCCGTGTTCGCCCTCGGGCGCGGGTTCATTGAGTTTCGCTGGCCGTGCTGCGATGAGTTCGATCAGTCCGCCGCCATTTGCGCAGTCCGCTGGGACATTTACGATGCCGGAGAGCTTTTTCTCGCGGGATATTTTTGGGCCGAGCGATTGCTCTAGGCCTTTTGCCATTCCCGCGCCGGCTTTGCCGGCGCCGACGACGGTGATGCGGTCGATTTGATCGAGGGGAAGCTCTAAGTCGCTGATTAGCAGCTGGTCGTCGCCGATGGCGACGGCGTCGAGTACTAAGCGATCGCTGCGAACCGCATCGACGCCTGCTTGCCAAATAGCGAGTGCATCTTCACGGAGCGTTTGGGCGGAGCGGCGCATGCGCCTATCGTAGCAGAGGAAAATACTTTCGCGATTCTTGGTACTTATCAACGCGACAAGGCATAGGCCGACAAGCGGGCTATGCCTTGCGAAGTGAATTCAAGTTTGCGCGAAATTTATGGGCCGATTGGCGGCGGATTGTTCACGAGGAAATCGCGAGGGCCGCGGACGGTGTAGTAGGGATAGGCGTATTGGGCCATCGGAGGTCCGCCGCCTGCTTCTTCGCCGCCGCCTTTTCGTGCGCAGCTGGAGCAGTGACCACCGGAGAGCAAGCCGCTTGCGCCGCAACCTCGGCAACGACCTTGGAGGAGTCCACCGCGACCGCCTCCGGAGCCACAAGAGGCGCAGCCATTGCGGCGAGTGTTGCACTCATTGCAGCCGCTCATCACGGCGCAGGCCGCGACGAGGATAAGTAACGTAACGAGTCGCTTCATGACTAGTTTTCCCTGACGACTGCAAGGCCATTCCCAAGTACGGAAATGGCGCGGAATCAAGCCGCCGCACGCGCGGGAGGCGAGCCGCTAGAATGTGAATCGTCCGCATAGTGGGGAGAATTGAACAAATCGCTACGATCGCACTCGTCCGCTGCTAGCAGCGGACTCTTTCCGCGAATCGCTCATGTAAGGGAAGCTCAACATGAATGAAACCGAGATTAGCACACGACTTGCGTCGCAGCGGGTGCTTTCGCCGCTGAGGAATAGTACGCAGGGTGGATCCGCCACCGAGCTCGCGGCAGAGCAGCTTGCCCACTTTGGGCTCGATCCAGCGTCCGAATTTGGCGCGAAGGTGCAGATGCTGGCGACTCGGCTTTATGACTGTCAGGCAGACGTCGATCAGGTTTGGAAGATCGGGCTCGCCTCACTGCGCGACTTGCCGCAGACCGATCGCATCGCGCGCTTCAATGCGCAGAAGTTTCTCTCCTTCCAAATCGCCAAGCTGCTCGACACGCTGCAGAACTCCTTTCGCGCGAGCTATCAGTCGTTTGGCTACAGCCTTCCGACTCAGGCGGCGAAAGGGCCTTATGCGATTTTTGATAATGTGACGGCGATTTTTTCCGCAGCTCCCGTCATTACGCGCACTGCGACTTATGTTTACGCCTGTGCGGAGTGGATTGCGGATGCCTTTCAGGGCAAGGAGCTGATGCATGAGATCTATTCGCGGCTTTTGAACCCGACTTCGGTGTCGCTGGCTAACTATGTTGTGGACCTGGAAGCGGGGCCTTATACGCGGGAATATTTTGCGTGGAATTTTAATTCCGGCATGGCGGCGATCGATGCTTGTTTGTCGAACCTCCTGGGGCGTGATGATGTGCTGATCACAAGCCGGAATATCTATGGCGGAGCGCATCAGCTGATTCACGATTGGTTCGGCAAGCCGGGGAACTTGGCGATTGCGGTGGAGTCGTTTGATGGGCTCGATGCGGCGGATTTTGAGGCTTGTTTGGCGAGAGCCGTCACGAAGCATGCGGCTCGGCTCGAGGAGGGGCGAAAGGTTTATCTTTATCTCGAGTCGCCGTGCAATCCGCATGGAGACATATTAGATATTCCGGGGATTTGCAAATCGGCGCATGCAAAGGGCATTCGTGTGATGCTTGATGCGACGGTGGGGACGCCGTTTCTTTCGCGACCGTTGCAGCGTGAAGATCCCGCGGAGCGGCCTGATTTTGTGATTCATAGTTACACGAAGGATCTATCGGGCACGGGCTCCATCATTGGCGGTGTGGTGATCGGGCGCAATGAAGATATGTTTGTTCCGAAGGGCGCGACGGTTGCTGGCGTGCCTTGGAATGAAACGCTATTCTGGAACGTTTACTACGTGAAGGGCGCGTTTCTGTCCGCCGATGCGGCTTATGAAATCATGCAGGGGATGCGGACGCTCGATGTGCGGATGATGGCGAAGTGCGTCAATACGCATATCTTGGCGCGGTTTCTCAACGAGCATCCTTCGATCAGCGTGAATTGCAGTTCGATTGAAGGGCAGCGAAGCTCGCCGCATCGTGAATCGCTGCATTATCTGGGCTTGCCCGCGCCGCTCTTTACGATCGACATGGGCAAATTGCCGAAGCAGGCTTTTCAGCGGTTCTTTGACTGTCTGGAGCCTGCGTTCAGCCACATGATCAGCTTGGGGCAGTCGAACACGATTGTCAGTTGTCCCGCGCTGACGACGCATTCGGAGCTCGATGAAGCCGCGCTCAAGAGCGCGGGGATTACGCCGACGACGATTCGATTTGCGATGGGGGATGAAGACCCGCTGGAATTGATGCAGCACTTTGTCGAGGCCGCGAGGCTCGCGATCGACCCGATTGTGCCAGGATTTTCCGAGCGATTTCCGGACGCGAAGGCGAGACAAAGTCTCTTTCGCCGGGTTTATCTTGAGGCCCACACGAAGTTCATTGATGAGCGACTGAGCCGCAGGGAGGCTCCGCAGGCAATCTAGTCAAACGTCTTCAAAGTTTTCGGTCTTCGTGAATCCGGCATTGGCGGGAAGCGAAAAAGGCTTGTTTTTGCGAAGATGCCAACTTGCCAAGATGCGCGCTCTCGTCAACGCGCATCTTGGAGCGCATCTTCGGCAAGTTGCTTCTTACAAAGGACTTATGACGCATCCCCGGAAGAGAGCACCCCAAATGAGGGGGTCCGAACAAGTCAGGTGAACAGTTTGTCGTCAATAACTATGCCGACAAATAATTATGTATTTGGAATAACATTTGCAATACAGCTTGGGCAGCTTGTTTCACTTTTGCTATCTGGCGGCGGCGCTTAGCCTGACGCTTAGTGGCATTCAAACGGGGCGGATGGAAAAGGTCATCCCGCCGCTATTCATGGCAGGCATGTTTTACACCATGATTGTCGCTTATCGATTGAGGCACACGATCGCCCGGTTTGCTTGGGACGTGACCATCTTCTCAGTGTGCTGGATCTTCTTGATTTCTTACGCAACGGCCGCTATGTCCTATTTGCACGTTTTATCTACGAAGGGGTTGGCGCCTCGATTTGTCGTGGTTGATGTGATTAACAAGGGGCTGAGTTTTGGCCTCGCGCCGCTCGCGGCTTGGGCGGTTTATTGTCTGGTTCAAATCTATCGTCGGGCAAAGTTGGAGCCCGAGGATGATTACTGCTAAACAACTCACAACTGAACAATTAAGTCTTGGATTTCAGCTTGATTTCCACCTTATTGACTCCCTTGACCAGTGTCTCTTCGATGCCAGATGTATCTGGTGAGAAATAGATCGGATCAACGTCAATAATATTGGGTGGATCCACCTTCTTGCCATCCTGCTTTAAGATCGCAGCCGCCATGAAGTCGCCCATCATGCGCCCGCGAATTTCTGCGGTATTGATGGTGATCTTCACCTTTCCCAATGGGGCGCTTTCGATTTTCGTGGATCCATCGCGTTCGAGCGTTCCGATTGAGGTGATCGCTCCGGGCGGAGTTGGTTGTTCGGCGGGATAAATCGTTACGACGGCGTATGGCAAAGGCTTGCCGTCCAAAGTCACGAGTCCGTTGAAGACAACGCCCGTATCAGGCAGTCGCACCTCCCCGGTTTGTGAGTTGAGGTATGCGCCGAGCGCGGCTAATAAGACTAAGCCACCTAGAAGTCCCCATTTGGCGGCGGGTGGCATCTGATTGAGCATGAAAATTTCGCTTGAAATTCAGGAATGAGGTTTACCAAAACAGTATGGACACTTTATTCCAGTTTAATGTCGAAGGTATTTTCACCTTCTTTAATCGTGGTTTTGATCCCTGAATTCGCCGCGTCATAGTACTTGGTGGGTACATCGGTAAATTTTGGCGCCGAGATCTTCTTACTGGCATTGGGGTCAAGTGCGGCGGCGTTTTGCGAGCGGGTTTTCGATTCAAAGTCGCCGCGCGCCGCCATGGTATTCACCGCAATTTTCACTTCGCCGAGCGGTGCGTTCTCAACCTTGTATTTTCCACTATCTAATACCTTGCCAGTCATACTGGACTTTCCATCGGCGCTGAGGACCGTCACCTGAGCAAACTCGATTGGGCTGCCTTGATAAATGATGGTTCCGGTAAGGGTTGCGCCCGATTCGGCGAGTTTGGATTCTCTCACCCCACAAGCCGCAATGAAGGGCAAGCCGGCCATTAGAACTAGACATTGAATGCCGCGTAACGATCGAAACATGGAGAAACTCCGCAGTAGTTTAAGTGAAATGCATAGACGGCGACGACGGTCTCCGCTGACGCATTTGTAAATACGCGTATTGCAGGGAAGACACCGATGTCGCATCAAAGAAAAATGGAGCGGGGCCGTTGGCCCCGCTCCAGCGGGATTACTCAACTCGGTCAAGCAAGACTATTGCCAAGCAAAATTGTTGGCGAGCACAACTAATTACCCAACTGAGTCGTTTCGCTATCGGCAGGCGTTACTGCAGCACTCCAAGCTGGAATCGAAGTCGATGTGCTAACGCCACGAACGCTTCCGTCCGCCATCGCCACTTGAACTGACCCGCCTGGGTGCATCGGGTAGATGTTAAAGAAGTTCTGTTGCGGACGAATCAAGCGACGACGAGGTGGTTGAAAGGATTCAAATGCAGAACCACCGAAGCGGCAGTTGCTCAGCCACCATTGACCGTATTCATCATCCCAAGTCACGCTCGGATCGTTACAGATCGTTCCAAAGAAAGGAACGCCCGTTTCAGGCGTGTCGGTGGTTGCCCACATGTTGACGCCGTTTGGCTGCGACCCACTCCAAGCATTCACTACATTCCAGTCCTTGTAGGACATAATGCGATTGCCGGTGACCATGTTCTTTTCGCAAACTACGATGGTATTCGACGTACCATCGGTAATGTTTGCCAAAGTCGAATTGCCTGCACCCATGTGCCACCAAACGACTTTCCAAGCTTCGTAACCCACCTTGGAGGTACCAAACACTTTTGCGTTCGGAACATAGCTCACAAGACCATGCTTGAATGGAATACCGTTTGGATGCGTTGTGTAGGGCCATGACCAATCAACGCTGTCGTAGGGACTGTCGTCCGAAGGGCAACGTAGGCCAGGTGGAGGCGTGGTGCCAACCATTTTGGTGCGGTCTGACTTTCGATTGGACATCAAATACCACTGGTATCCATTGACGTCATCAAAAAGCGGCTGTTGCTCCATGTAAGGCAACAAGCAATAGAAAAAGCTGGTCTTGTCGCTGCCTGCAGTGCTGATTTGGTTTGGCAGGTAGGGACCATCATACTTCGCTGCATTTGGCTCATAGAACGAAGACCACTGATTCACGGCAATCGGTGGCAAACGCCGCATGGTGTCGTGCGCATTGTGAATCGCAAGACCGATTTGCTTCAGGTTGTTTTGCGACTGCATGCGGCGTGCAGCAGCGCGGGCGGCCTGAACTGCGGGGAGCAATAAGCTGACAAGAACTCCAATGATGGCAATGACCACCAATAATTCCACCAGGGTGAAACCTGATTTTCGACGAGTTGTTCGCCTCGACATGAGTGACTCCACGAACTGAAGAAGTTGGAAATGACTTAGCGCCGGAATGTTCATTGCCGTAGAGAAGAATCAGATATGGCAAATCCCGTCTTCCAGCTGCTGATGATAATATCACAAATCGAATGATCAATTTCCATACCTTTATGGGAATTATTTTCCCTTTGCAATCCGGTATGACGGACTTTTCACCCATAAACGTTTGTTTAATTGTCGATCAAGGCCTGGGCGACTTAACCCGTTGAAAAGGTCTTGTTTTGACGGATTTTCGCCATTTTCTGCTGGGGTAAGGCGTGCTGTACGCTGGACTTTTATGCGGTTTTCGAGTTCCAGGATACCGAACAGCCCTTTAACGATTCGGCTTGCCACGGAGGCCAAGGACTTTCCGAATCGTCGCGGACCAATCGTTTCCGATTGCTCGCACGGATGCAAAAGGCTCCTCTTGAGTGAGCCGGCAGTCTGCCCTTTGCATGCGTGACCGCTGTGTACCGATTCATCTATTGCCAAGCCGCGACTTGTATGGCGTGCTGGGTTGTGCTGGTTTTTTTTCCAGCTGACTTGGCGCGATCGCAAACTCTGCGCGATTTAATCGGCACGGTTGGCGCACCACGCGCCGCCGCTTCGACTCCGCCCCATCCTTCTGTGGCGCGTATTGTCGTTCCCGAGCGCGGAGGCACTTCGTATGGCTCGGGCTCGCTCGTGGATATTCATCGCGACTACGCGATTGTCATTACCAATTGGCATGTGGTGTCCGATCGGATTGGCGACGTCTCGGTTCGGTTTCCTGATGGCTTTCAATCTGCCGGCAAAGTCCTCAAAGTCGATAAAGATTGGGATCTCGCTGCGATTGGTATTTGGCGCCCTAACGTTCAACCCATTCGCTTTGCGGATCGAGCGCCTCAGATTGGTGAGCCGCTGGCGATTGCCGGATATGGCTCTGGGCAATGGCGATTAGCTTCCGGACGATGCACTCAGTTTGTTTCGCCCGGCTCGAATTTTCCCGCTGATATGATCGAAGTCTCTGTCGAGGCAAGGCAAGGCGATTCGGGCGGGCCGATTCTTAATCAGCAAGGCGAGATCGCAGGCGTGCTCTTTGGCGCGGGTCGCGGTGCGACTTCTGGCAGCCACGCTCTACGAGTGAATTCCTTTCTCGAAAGTGTTTATCCGATTCTTCGCGAGGCTCCCGATTCGGGGCTGGCGGGCAGCCCTAACGCCAATGCACAAGTCGTTGCTAAGCCGCCGGTTATTGCGAACGCGAACTGGGATCGTTCTGCAGACAAAGCGGATGGAGCCGGCTCAGACGCGATGCGCACCGGCGCGCTTCTCATTGAAGAATCCGGAGAATCGGCATCTGCCAATTCTTCGCGAGCCGCCCGGCCACTGGTTGCCGCCAAAACTACTCCACGTCGGGCCACTGAGGCCGAACTTCGGGATTGGGTTGCCCCTGCCGCTTCATCCGAGGAGGCTGAGTCAACCACCTCCCCATCGCGGGAAGTCGAACCGATTCGAGTGGCTCGGATCAACCGGAAACAGCTGGAAAATGGTGTGAACTCGGGCAGCCAAAGTGAGCATCGAAAGCCCAGCTCGACACTCGTCGAGCCACGCGATCAGGAGGACTGTGCGAAATTCGATCCTGCATTTCCGAATCTCAGCGGTGGCTCGGAGGGGGAGACGTTTTCACTGGAGCCTGCAGATTCGTTTCAATCGGCATCGAATGCTTCGGCCAATGAAAAAGTTCCAGGCGCGGGACTCTTTGAGCAAGGCAAGGCTTTTCTTGCTTTGCTGGGCGGTGTGACGGTTCTTTTGCAAGTCTTCAAATTTCTTGGGGCTGGCAAGTCGGCTTAGCTCTCATTTTAGAGCGACTTGAGATACTCAATTAAGTCGCGGCGCTCTTCCTCGGTTAGCTCGCCGCTGCCGGCGACTTTTTCTGGCGCATGAGGGCCTTTTAATAGTTCCTCCAAGCTATTGGCATTGCCTTCGTGCAATAGACGCACTCGGCGATAAACGCCGAGCAAGGAAGGCGTGTTGAAGCCTTGGTAACGATCATTCTGTTTGCCCGTGCCTACATCGTGCACTTTGCCATCGGTGAAATGCTCACCACTGTGGCAAGAAACGCAGTTTGCTTTTTCGCCTTCGAAGATTGTCTTTCCTCGCTGGGCTGATTCCGAGAAGTCGCCGTTGGCCAAACGAAATGGGTTGGGTGGCGTAGGCAAAGTGGCAATGAATGCCAGCAGGTCATCGACATCTTGGTCGCTTGGCTCATTGCCTTGCATCGTCTCGACGAGTGACTTTCGCATGGCCGCTCGGGCATCGGTTTGCCAGCCATGCCAGGTATACGGCGGAGTCTTGGCGAGATTGTGAAGGCTCAGCACTGTTTTGAAGGTGAAGCCGGAGCCGTCATTAAGGGTGTCCATCGGCTCCGAATTGATTGTGCCATCATAGTGGCATGAGTGGCAGCTATACCATTGATCGAGGCTGCGTCCTGCGTCGTAAAAAATCGCGGCGCCGCGACGCTCGGCGGTTTCTACCTTCGCGCTACCGAGCGGAATCGAGCGAACGACTTTCTTGTCGGCGATGTCGACGATTTGAACCTCGTTACTTAGGTAGTTGGCGACGTACACCGTTTTGCCATCGCTGCCGAATCGCAAGCCCATCGGCCGGCCGCCGAGTGGAATGCGATAGAAACGTATTTCATCCTCGCGCATTTCGCGATCCATGTGATCGGGGCCGCCTGCGTCTTTCCAGGGGATATTCTCATTGCGGAATACGAGCAGTTCATGCGTTCCGGATGCCGTAACGACGATGAAGTCTTCCTTGGGCGAGAGAGCAATGCCGTGTGGATCGCTCACCGCCTTGCCGGGTGGATCGAGCGAGATCGCGTCGCGGCGTGAACTGCCGTCGAACTTGAGTTTCGAAAGCCGACTCGCCAGCACCCAGCCGAGTCGGATGTTCCTTTCGGTGATGGGATTATGCCGATAGACAATCCAAGGAAAGTAAACCTCTTTGCCATCCTTTGAGACGGCTAAGCAGCCGATATTGAGCCCCATGAAGCGCTGAGAGAAATCCGCCTTCCGCGCTACGATGTTGATGACCGTCATCCCGCGATCGCCAGAAGTACTGACAGCGAGTTTGTCGCCGGCGGGTGTCATGGCAACTTGCCGAGGCCAGCGCTCCGTCGGTATCTGGGCGACGATTTTGCTTGAACGGAGGTCGACTACGGCTACGTCATGGAGGGCAACTCGAGAGACGAATGCTTCGCGCCCGTTGGGGTCGATTGCTACTCCGTATGGCTCGAAGCCGACTTTGATTTTCTTCTCGACTCGCAATCGATCTCCGTCGATTGCCACGGTCACTAAGTCACCGTCGAAAGTCGCCGTCAACATGACGCGAGTTGTTCGGCCGCCATCCAAAGCTGGATAGAGCGTCATCGCCGTGGGATGCTCGCCGACCTTGACTTCATCGAGAACTTTGCCTGAAGCAATGTCGACTAAAGACAGGCTGCCGGCGGTTTGATTCAAGGCGAGAAGTTTCCGCTCTTGATCGACGAGTAGAATATCGACGGGCGAGCGATCGCCATCCGCTTCGACGCCTTGGGAGATTCCATCGGTAACCCCCAACGTAAGCGTCGACAGCCAGAATATTGCCGCAGTGAAAATACAACCTCGATTCATTCCCAAGCCCCTCCCCCGTCTCGCATTTCGTCCTACGAGATTACCATACGAACTTACCATAGCATGGCAACTGCGTTAATGATCGCGCCAGCTCGCGGGTGGAAATAGAAAACGAGAACTATGGGCTATCGAAGCACTCGAGCGACCGTTGATGACCTTGAGCGACATGGCAAACTGCTGCGCATTGATACGGAGCTTGATCCTCGCCTTGAAATTCCCGAAATTCAGCGCCGAGTTTACGCGAAGCAGGGTCCAGCCCTGCTTTTCACGAAGGTAAAAGGCAGCCGGTTTCCGGTTGCATCGAATCTCTTTGGAACGATCGAACGCGCTCAGTTTCTCTTCCGCGATACGCTCGAAAAGGTCCGCCGTTTAGTCGAACTGAAGATCGATCCGACCATCGCTCTGAAACATCCTTTTCGATATCTGCATGCGCCGTGGTACGCCCTCAAGATGCTGCCTCGGCGCGTTCGAAGCGGCGCAGTAATCAAGCACGAGATTTCCATCTCGGATCTACCTAAAATTGTTAGTTGGCCAATGGATGGCGGCCCGTTTGTCACTCTGCCGCAGGTCTATACCGAGTCGACCGAGCATCCCGGGCTAAAACAGAGCAACCTCGGGATGTATCGTATTCAGCTGGGCGGCAATGATTATCAGTGCGATCAGGAAATTGGCTTGCACTATCAAATTCATCGCGGCATCGGTGTCCATCATCAGGAGGCGATCCGCGCCGATAAGCCCTTTCGAGTGAATATCTTTGTTGGCGGTGCGCCGGCGATGTCGCTGGCCGCTGTGATGCCGTTGCCTGAGGGGATGTCTGAGCTCGGCTTCGCTGGCGCACTGGCCGGCCATCGCATTCAAATGATTCAGTATCGGAGTCAGCTCCCGATTTATGCCGATGCCGATTTCTGCATTAGCGGTGTGGTAGATGGTTCGCGAATGCTGCCGGAAGGCCCATTTGGCGATCACTTGGGGTATTACAGCCTTAAGCATCCCTTTCCGGTACTCAAAGTTGAAAAGGTCTTTCATCGCGAAGGCGCGATCTGGCCTTTCACAGTCGTGGGTCGGCCGCCGCAAGAAGACACGACGTTCGGTCAACTCATTCACGAGATCACCGGCCCCATCATTCCGACCGTGATCCCTGGCGTTAAAGCCGTTCACGCGGTCGATGCCTCTGGCGTTCATCCGCTGCTACTCGCGATTGGCAGTGAGCGCTACATGCCGTTCCTTGATCGCCTTGCGCCGCAAGAACTTTTGACGCAGTCGCATGCGATCCTTGGCCAAGGGCAGATGTCACTGGCCAAGTACCTTTTTATTGTCAGTCAAAATGATGCGCCGCAACTCGATATTCATCACATTGACGAATTCTTGATGCATCTGCTGTCTCGAATTGACTTGTCGCGCGATGTTCATTTTCACACCCGCACGACGATCGATACGCTCGACTATTCGGGCAGCGGACTGAATACCGGCTCCAAAGTCGTCTTTGCCGCTGTCGGTCCTCCTCAGCGAACCCTTCTCACGCAAGTGCCTACGGACATTCATTTGCCTGCAGAATGCAAGGCGGCAAAATTTTGCCTTCCCGGCATTCTCGCAGTTTCTGCGCCTAGGCATCGCTCTTTTGATCAACTGCCCGATACTTTCGCGGAAAGATTCGCTACGTCTGCAGGCGAAAGCCCGTGGCCCGACGGAATTCCGCTGGTGGTGTTGGTCGACGATGCAGACTTTACTTCACAAGCTCTGAATAATTTCCTGTGGGTCACTTTTACGCGCAGCAATCCGGCCGCCGATATTTTTGGCGCCCAATCGAAAACGGACCAAAAGCACTGGGGCTGTCAGGCGCCGCTTATTATTGACGCCCGAATCAAGGCGCATCACGCACCGCCACTCGAAGTCGATCCCAAGACGGCCAGCCGCATCGACGCGCTGGCCGCTGCGGGCGGGCCGATTGCAAAGTACCTCTAAGATTGCGCAATTTTCGGCTGTGTTTGGCGCTCGTTTCCCTCTCTGGCAGGCGGTAAGATATTCCGCCAAATGGTTGCTCTTTTACCCTTGCCCCGCGCGAAACGATGCCTACGACCTACAACGGAATTGGAACGCAGTACTACGGCAATCGCAATAAAACAGCCCATTTTGGGTTTTGCAATCAATGTAAACGCGAGCAGATGCTGACGGATTACGAGACCACACTATTTTTCTGCGTGATCTATATCCCTCTCATCCCGATCAGCAAGAAGCAAATCGTTAACCAATGCCCAGCCTGCACCTATCATTATGCAGTGCCTTTAACGGACTGGAAAAAGAAGGCGGACGAAGCGGTCGAGCAGGTTTCCGAATCGCTCGCGCAGAACACGAATGATCCCGCGAAGGCAATGGAGATGCACTCAACGCTCTCTGGCTTTCATCGACACGAGGAATCGGCGGAACTTGCAGACGTGCTGCTGGCAAAATTTGGCGACAACAGTGAAGTTCTCTTTTACCTTGCATCGTGGCATGAGCATTTCGCTCGGTTCAAGGAAGCCGATGCACTTTTTGTCAAGGCGTCCGACCGCGAACCGGCTGATATGGATAAGCAGGCCGCTGCAGTTTTCGCGCTCGCTCGGCAAAATGAATTTGACGCTTCGCTGAAGCGAATGAAGTTGCTCAATCCGCCAGCGATTCCTAATCGCATTCCGCTCGTGAGGCATGTCGCCCGGCAACTCGGCGCGAATGGCCGCGCGGGGGACGCTTATCCGCTGCTGACGCAACTTTTGCAGCAAGCTCCGCAACTGAAGTATGACAAAGATCTTCAGCGCGAAATCCGCCAACTTGAATGGCAACTTGGCGTGAAACAATCGGTCGTCCCGGCAGTGCCTATTTGGCAAAGGCCGATTGCCAAGTGGTTTGCCCTAGCGGCGGCTGCGCTGATTGCATTGGTAGCGGTGGAAGGTTGGAATCTTTATGTCATGCAGAATGCGCCTGTTTACGTCGTCAATGGCGTGAACGCGCCGATCAAGTTTTCCATTGATGGAGGCACGCCTCAATCGATCCCCGCGCTAGGCCGAATTTCGTTCGCACTTCCCGAAGGCCGGCATCGCGTCACTCTGCTCGAGCCCAAGCTTCCCGGCGCTGATCCCTTCGACATTGACATCGCGCAGAATTGGTTTGCTCGGTTTCGCTCCAAACCGGGATTTGTGATTGACCCCTCGCGAACGGCGGTCGTCATCCACTCCAGCGTGCCCTATGCAGAAAAACCGATGCCCGGAACCATCTCTAACGATACTTATCATGCTGGTGAAGGCTGGGTTCAATATCCTCATATCGATCATCGATTTGAGGCATTGCCCAAGCAAATCGATATGGGGAACAGCCACGTCATCTACCGCACTCAGCTCAGCACCGAGGATGTTAATCCGCTCTACCTCGAAGGGCACGCCACCGCTGACCTCAAGACACTGATCGAGATGACGAAACGCCGACTCACCGCCGACCCCAGTGACACTTCGCTCCTCGAGCAACTTGCCGCGACCATGATCAGCGGTCAACAATCGGCCGAGTTGTCGGAATTCGTTCGGGCCCATTTAACGGATGATCCGCCGCTGATTACTTGGCATCGCGTCTATCAAAATTTGCCAGGCGATCACAAAAAGCTGATCGAGGAATATGATCGCCTGCTGGAGACGCATCCCCAAAGTGGAGGCTATCTTTACCTTCGCGGGCGCATCAGCGATAGCGCCTCTGAAGCGTTAGCGCTGTATGACCGCGCGATTGTAGCAGACCCGAATTGCATGTTTGCTTATCTAGCAAAAGCACTGCAATGGAAGAGTCACGGAAAATATGCCGAAGCCGCGGAACTTTTGGCTACCGCATGGGAGAAGCTTCACTCCGATGCGGCTTCAAGCTTCAAGCCCAAGGATGTGAGCTATTTTCGCAGCCGGATTGGCGAAGAGCGATTGGAGTCGCTCATTTCTGCGGGCAAATATACTGAATTTGACTCCGTCGAAAAGGAAACACGGTCGCTGCTGGGTCGAAGCGAAGAGAGTCCGCTAGTCTATTTATCACTGCTACGTCAAGGAGATGCCGAGAAGATTGGACTACATCGCAATGGCGTCGCCAACCGACTTGCGCGCCTTGCCGCCCAGAGCCCACTCCTTTTTGCAACCCAACGCCTGACCAACGCGACATATGAATCGGATCTTGCTGCGATGCGCGCAGCCGCCATGCTGATGCCTGAACCTGTGCGGCAACAGCTTCTCGATTCGATCTCCTTTGATGAGGGAACGGAAAACGAATGTAAGACGGTGCTAGGTTCGAGCAATGAGATTTCCGGAATACTGCAGAAGCTCCTGACTAGCCTCCGCTGCCGCGATCTCAATCAACCTTTTGAAGAACCACGCAATGAAGCAATCAAGTTGATGCAATCAGGCGGCGTCGCGTCGGTCGCACTCGCATCCATCTTTCAAAAGAGCCCCGCCGCGACAATCGAAGAAGTCGACAATGTGTTCTTGGAAGATCGTGAACGCGGCATCATCTTGATCGCTTTGGCTTGTGAAAACCCTCCTCAAAAAGAAGCGATGCTGCGCTATGCGAAGCGACTTCTCACCATTCCCGGGTTCCCGCAAAAGTGCCTTGACGACTGGATTAAACGCGGCCTTGGAGAATAGCCGCTCCGACTCGGTTTTGATTTCATTGCTAGCGGCGCTGCACTAGACGCGGACCGCCACGACTGAGTATCACTCGCCCTGAATCCGCCAATCTACGATCTCAGGGAAGCTCGGCCATGCGCGCGCTTTGTTACCTCACGCTAATGCTCTCCGCCACACTCTCCTCGACAACGGTGCTCGCCCAAAACCGCTTTCGTGTTTCCAACGAGATTTTCGCGGAGGGCAAGGATGAGCCCTTCATGAAGACGCTCACCCTTTTCACGGATGAGACTGTCTACGATTTTGCTTACGCCCCCGCCGAAGGAGACGTGATCGAGCAAGCGACCCTTTACGATTTCACTCGCAACCGATTCATCCTGGTCGACTACACTGCCAATGCGAAAGTCGAAATTTCTCAGCAAGATGTGTTGCTCTATCTCGCCCAACTCACCAGTCAAGTCGAAGCAAAAGACCCGCTGCTCAAAGAGGCCGCCAATCCCAAGTTTGAAGTGACGAACGAAGAAAATCTGATCAAGTTCACCGGCGACCGAATCAAATATGAAGTAAAGACCTTTACTCCTTCGAACAAAACGGCGGCAGCAGATTATCATCGCTTCGCCGATTGGTCCGCTCGACTCACCACGCTCCAATTCGGCCAGCCGCCCATGGCGCGGATGGCGGTCAATCGCGAACTGGCAAAAGATTCGCTCATGCCCAAACAAGTGGTGCTTATTCGTTCGCAGGGCCCGATTTGGGAGAATGCCAAAAAACTACGTAGCGAACATATCTTCGATTGGCAACTCACCAAGACCGACGCCAAACGGATCGAATCCCTCGATGCCAAAATGGCGAAACTCGAAACCATCAGTTGGGCCGACTACAACGCCAAGAAGGCTGCCGCGAAGGCTGACAACAAAAAACGATAGCGCGTAAGGCGCTCGCCGCTGCCTCCGTTCGAATACCCTATTCAAAGCCTCTAAGTTCGCTGACAATTAGTGCGACGCATCAAAATCTCCTTTCACGTCGCCGCGCCACTATGTCCGCCCGTATCCTCAAGGCAGCTGTTTTCATTTCCGGCGGTGGGACGACGTTACAGAATCTCATCGCGAAGATTCAAAGCGAAAGATTGCCGCTCGATATTCGCCACGTTATCAGCAGTAAGCCCAGTGCCGGCGGGCTCCTAATCGCTTCCGAGGCTCAGATCGCATCCCAAATCGTTTCGCGATCGGCAATCGAAGATGACGAGTCCTTCTCCAGCCGCAATTTCGAACCCTGTCGCGCGGCGGGCGTGGATGTCGTTCTCATGGCCGGCTACCTCAAGCATGTCCTCATTCCGAACGACTTTGCGGGCCGCGTCCTCAATATCCATCCTTCCTTGATCCCCGCTTTTTGCGGCAAAGGAATGTACGGCGCTCGGGTTCATCAGGCGGTGCTTGACTACGGCGCCAAGCTAAGTGGTTGCACCGTTCATTATGTCGATAACCAATTTGATCACGGGCCAATTCTCCTTCAGCGCGCCGTCCCCGTGCTCGAGAATGATACGCCTCAGTCGCTCGCCGCGCGAGTCTTCGCCGCCGAATGCGAAGCCTACCCCACAGCCATAACGGCGTTAGCCGAAGGCCGGGTCAAAATCTCGGGCAGGCATGTCAGCATCCACCCGGTGAGATAATAAAGGTCCACGGTGCGTTAGCTTCCCGCACCGCCTGGCGGATAGGCGGAGCTGTAAGGATCCGTCGGCGGAGCTCGCTTCGCTTCCTCATACGCCTGACGCCACTTAATCGCATCTTCTTTTCGTTGTAGAACGTCACACGCCTTCGCCAATCCCTGTAGGGCTTCGAGATTTTGGCTGCTGTTGTCGCCAAAAAGCTGCTTAATCGTGGAGAGGTTGGCCTCCGCCAGCGAGATCGCCTTATCTGGCTTTCCACACTCAGCGTAAGTGGTCACCAGGCGAACGACATAGCTTTGTGTTTGAGGTGAATTGGCGCCCGCCTGCATCCGAAAAATATCCACGAGTTCTTCTTGCGCAGCAAGTGAACGCGGGCGCTGACTTGATTCCACACAAGCGTCAATATACAGATCGAGGCATTGGGCGGTGCCGTAGTCATTGGCGGGCCGATTCTCATGCATCGTCTTGATGATCGATTCTCGGAAGGCTAACTCCTCGTCAACTTTCTTTTCTTTCTTCAACACATTAGCGACCGAAACCAGAGTATTAATCGTCTTCGAGTCAGCAGGACCAAACTTGGCCTTCTGCAGTTCAGCAGTTTCTATCAAGAGTGGCTTCGCTTTGTCGAGCATTCCCGCGAGGTAATAAGCTTCTCCGAGCTTGCCCATCATGGCCACTGTTTTTTCGTGGTCGACGCCATATTTCGATTTGTACATCGGGAGGAGCTGTTCATAAGCCAGCGCGCTCTCTTTGAACTTTCCAAACTTACGGAAGTCCGCCGCCTTGGTTTCCGTGGACGAAAGGCTCCATGCGCGATAGCCGCCATACAAAAACGGTGACGCAATCAGAAGTAGCACTAATGCGACGCCCCCCACAATCCCGCCGACCATCATCAAGGTCTTGCGCGAATTTCCTTTCGGCTTCGCGACCGCCGCGCCAGGATATCCTGATGGCGCCATCGGCATCCCAGGCAATGGACGCGAGGGCAGCGCTAGCGCAGGATTGCTCAATGCCGGGTTATGAAATACTGGATTCTGAAACGCGGGGTTTTGTAGTGCGGGATTCGACAACGCAGGGCTGGAGAGTGCCGGATTCGAAAGAGCCGGATTCTGAAAAGCCGCCCCTTCATAGGCTGCGAGGTTTACCAGCGCTTGTTGCTGAAGCGCAGCGTCACCTTGGCAAGCATTAGCGATGAAAGCCCGGCGCTCTTGGGGCGTGGCATAACGCATCGAAGATTGGGCGATTTGACTCGGCAGGGATGGATCCCACATTGTGAACAACCTCAGCAAAAATAGAGAAATCCGACACGCCGTTTGATCAAATGTACGTAGCACCGCGCGCCGACTCAATCACCAAGCCTTCACATTCGTTTTTTGCGGTAAATGCTTGGCGCATAGCCATTTTGGTCCGCCATCTGTGCGTTTTGGCGACATATCGTAAACTATGGGTTTTTGCCGCCTGATCGAGCTCCATTAGGCTGATTTGAAAGCATTCATGTCGGACGCCCCCCCCGCCGCAACCACTTTCGCCGAACTCAACCTGTCCGATGTCTGCATGCGCGCTCTGGAAGACGCTGGGTATGCCACTCCGACCCCCGTCCAAGCCGGCGTCATTCCGCATGCACTCCTTGGTGTCGATGTCGTAGGTCAAGCACGAACCGGTACTGGCAAAACAGCCTCCTTTGTCATTCCGATTCTCGAAAAGCTTCGGCCGCGCAAAGAAGTAAGCGGTCCCCAAGCCCTCATCCTCGTGCCCACCCGTGAGCTCGCCGTTCAAGTCCGCGATGAAGTCGCCAAATTGGCCAAGGGTCGAACGGTCGCTGCCGTTGCAGTCTACGGCGGAAAACCTCTCGGCGGCCAAATCGACAAGCTCCGCGCCGGCGCACAAGTCGTCGTCGGCACCCCAGGCCGCGTCATCGATCTTTTGGGTCGCAAAGCACTCAAGCTCCAAGACCTTCACTTCGTCGTGCTCGACGAAGCCGATCGCATGCTCGATATCGGCTTCCGCCCCGATATCGAGAAAATCTTGCGGCAGTGCCCCGAGGAACGGCAAACGCTTCTCCTCAGCGCAACGATTCCGCCGCCGATCGAAAAAATCGCCCAGCGGTATATGAAGACACCCGTGAAGGTGAACTTCTCGCAAGGCGACTTGTCGGTCGAAACGATCGAGCAATTTTATTTCACCGTCGAGCACACTCGCAAGTTCGAATTGCTGATGCGTCTCTTGGCTCGCGAAAAGCCAAAGCAAGCGATCATCTTTTGCCGCACGAAACGCGGCGTCGACAAGATTAACCAGCGCCTCACCAAGAAAAACGTCCGCGGCGCCAACTGCATTCATGGCGATATGGCTCAGTCCGCCCGCGATCGCGTGATGCGTGAATTCCGCGATGGCAACGTGCGGTTTCTGGTCGCCACTGATGTCGTTGGTCGCGGCATCGACGTCTCTAGCGTCTCGCACATCATCAATTTCGATATCCCCGAGTTCTCCGACGATTACGTTCACCGCGTCGGCCGCACAGGGCGCATGGGCCGCGAAGGCGTCGCTTACTCCTTCGTCACCCCCGAAGAAGGCCACGAGCTCACCCGTATCGAATACAAAATAAACCGACTCCTGAAGCGCGACAACATGCAAGGCATGGCCTCGCCGCAACCGATCATCACCACCCCGCCGCCAAAGAAGGGCGGGATCTACGGCTTCGACGACGCCCCGCGCGGCGCTACGATGCAGAACACCTTTGCCGTCGAGGGCCAAGCAACAACCGAAGCGCCAAAGCCGAAGAAGCTGAACAATACGATCAGCAAATCAAAACGCCGTCGATAAACGCAATCTATTAATGGTTTTTCCGTAGACTAGCAGAGTCGTTACAAAGTTCCTTCGTTGGACGGCAATATCATTGTCCAAAAGAAGAGGGACAAGCATTTTGGCTTGTCCCTTTTCCTTTTCCAGATCTTTCCGGCAAGCCTAATTCCGCAATCTCTCAACTAGTTAATCTTTCTTTTCGAGCTTCGAGAGGCGTTCTTCGAGCTTCTCGAGGCGATCGAGGATTTTGTCTAGTTTTCCGCCGACATCGCTGCTGCTGGAAGCAGAGGCCGACGCGGTGGTCTTTCCACCGACGACGACATGGGGATGGCCATCGAGAACCATATGGTGACCGCCTTCGACCTTGTCCAATTTAAGCCTCATGGCCCCGCCGACCGGTTTGCCTTCGACGGTCTTGAAGAAGGCTTGGATATCTTCCGGCTTGAGGTCGCCCTTCTTCTCTTCGATGAGCTTCTTAAGCTTCTCGACATCGATGCCGGCGCCCTTCACATCGAGCGATTTGCCGTCGCCAGTAATGACAAACGTCTTATGATCGCCGTGACCATCACCGACCACCTTGGCCTCGAAGCGGATCGTCTTTTTGCCTTCGCCTTCCTTCTTCTCGCCCTCCTTGCCGTCGAGTTTGGCACTGAATTTCTTCATCACGATGACTTTCTTTTCGCCATCGGGCGTGACGAGAACGATTTCTTGTTCTTCGTCATCCTTGCCATCGGTCACCGTCACATCAATTTTCTTGCCTTCAACGATATTGCCATCGCCAAAAGTCTTTTCGATGACCTTGCCATCGGGGCCGACCATGATCAACTTGCCGGTCGTCTTCAGCGTGATCTCCGGCTTCTTTTCTTCCTTCTTTTCCTCATTCTTCGAGGCTTCTTGAGCAAGGCAAATGCCGCTCAGACCGAAGGCGCCGATGAGGCTCAGGGTCATCATCCAATTTCGTTTCATGCTTTCTCCTTTGACACGTTCAAAAAATACAGGAATAGGAATGACGCATCATTTGCGTCAGGGCAAATCAAAATGAATTAAGGCTTTCGCTGTTCGATCGTTTCGAGACGAACTTCAAAGCGAAGGGTAGGGATCACGAGCACATTGTCTTTTTCGATTTCAAAGCTCTTCCAATCGCGGCGGCCGTGAACCTCAATGCCATGCTGGCGGAGAAGTTGAACGAACTCCGGCGGCATTCCGGTGAGCTCGACGTTGTCGTCGAAGTAGCTTGCCGGAACGTTTCGTTCATCAAGCAGCGGCATTTGGTAGCGCTCGCTGCGCGATTGATCGGGGATGTACTCGACCATCGATGTGCCGACACCGCCGTTAAGTGACGGCCTCACTACCGGTGGTTTGTTTGCAAAGTGATCGCCGAAATTGGGTAGCTGCCAGTTCATCGTGTTGCCGATGAGCAGGCCCACGAGTAGTGAGGCCGCGATGGCGCACCACTGCTGAACTTGACGCGAGGCGAGCCATG
Source organism: Pirellulaceae bacterium (assembly GCA_046595915.1). Classification (GTDB taxonomy): domain Bacteria; phylum Planctomycetota; class Planctomycetia; order Pirellulales; family Pirellulaceae; genus JBKJSI01. The sequence goes on along the minus strand of JBKJSI010000245.1, from coordinate 5,951 downwards.
AAGCCGAAACACTCGCTGGCTTTGGTTCGGAAATGGATTTCGATTCTGATTGGGTCTTTAGTCTCACCTCGGCGCCGAACTCCGCCGCGAATTCGCGGCTCATCGCCCGCTCTTCAATGAAGGCGAGGGCCACACGGCGCCATTGGCCGGGATGGCAATCGCAATCGGCGAGCAGTTCGCGCTCTTCGTCGCGGCTGATGTTTCCATCGACCCAGCGTTGCAGTTTGAGATCGGTGACAGTGGAATTCATGATTCGACTCCTTCCTCCGAGAGCTGGCGACGAAGCGTTTTGCGCGCTTTGAGCAGCCGGTGCTCGATCGTGTGGATGGAAACTCCTAAATGATCGGCGAGCTGTTGATAGGTCCAGTTTTCGAGATGCTTGAGTAGCAAAATCTGACGGTCGAGTTCGGGCAGTGTTTGCAATGCACAGCGAAGGGACTCATTTCGCTCCTCTTGCATCAGCCAGTGCATCGGTTCGACATCGCGGGTGGTTCCCTCGACGGTTTCGCGATGACTCGCATAGCCTTCATGCAAGCGACGCTGGCGGCCCAGCTTTCGGCGGAACATAAGGCACTGTCGCACCGCAACTTGGTAAAGCCACGGCGCAACTTTGCTCGGGTCCACCGGGCGCGTATTCGCTTTACTCACCGCCAGGCCGATTTCTTGCAGCAAGTCGTCGACGAGGTGGCCGTCTCCGAGTCGCCCGAAGACGACGGTTCGCAGCCAGCGCGCGTGCCGTGAGAGTTCCTCCGGCCAGTCGATTACCGTGCTCATCTAGCACTCCGCGCCATGCTTACCTACCCCGTTTGGACCCTTCGAACTGCGACAGAATAGTTGCCGCACCTCGGTGAAGCCGGGTTCGGCTTGGTCCAATTTCTGAGCATTTCGCTGTAAACTGCTTGCCAGACATGACTTAGAAAAATCGGTTCGACCCGAATAAGTCTGTCCATTGAAAGGGAAATCGCGTGTAAACTCAGCAAATCAGGTGGAAAAGCCAGTAAGAAGGCCGAACGATACACGATAGGTGGTGTCCTTTGGCCCGCTCGGCGGTCTGCCGGGCCAATTGTCTAGTCGCGCCATTCGCCGAGGAAAGCGAGAGAGGATCACCCCGATGTCCACGCAAACACTCCCCAGTTCAAAAACGGAAATTGCGCCCGTGGCGAATCAGATTTACATCGATGGCGAGTACTTTGACAAAGAGAACGCCAAGATCAGTGTCTACGATCACGGCCTACTTTATGGCGATGGTGTTTTCGAAGGGATGCGGGCTTACTCGGGACGCGTCTTTCGAATGAAAGAGCATCTCGTTCGACTTTATGACTCGGCGAAGTCGATTCACTTGTCGATTCCGATCAACCCGATGCAGATGGAGAACGCGGTTTACGCGACGCTCGAGCGCAACTATCACCGCGATGCGTATATCCGTTTGATTGTCACGCGCGGTGTCGGCAACTTGGGACTCGATCCTTACAAATGCCCCAAAGCAGGCATCATCATCATCACCGATCAGATTGCGCTCTATCCAAAAGAGTACTACGAGAAGGGCCTCGAGATCATCACCGCCGCGACGGTCCGCTGTCATCCAGCGTCGCTGAGCCCGCGAGTGAAGTCGCTCAATTACCTCAACAACATCATGGCCAAGATCGAGGGCCTACAGGCGGGCTGCATCGAAGCGCTGATGCTCAACCAAAAAGGCGAAGTCGCCGAGTGCACTGGCGACAATATCTTCATTGTGAAAAAGGGCGTTGTGATCACGCCGCCGCTTAACGCAGGCATTCTGGAAGGCATTACCCGCGATACGGTTATTGAACTCGCCCGAGCCTCGGGCCGCGAAGTTCGCGAAACGGCGATTGAGCGGCATGATGTGTACACGGCCGACGAAGTGTTTTTGACGGGCAGCGCGGCGGAAGTGATTCCCGTCGTCAAAGTTGATAGCCGGCCGATTGGCGAAGGCGTTCCAGGGCCGGTGACCGGCGACCTCATGAAGCGATTCCGTGAGTTCGTGCGGAAATAGATGTTGACCGTCGCATCGGCTTTCGCTCTGTTATTGAAGTCGTTTTTCATGGTGTCGTTGTCGTCGCAACGACACCCGCACTGTCGAGAGGCGCTGCAGCGGACTTTGATCCGCCACGCTCGACAATCGCGAGAAGAGTAAGGGCGTCTTGCAAAGGGGATGCCCTCATATGCAAGAGTCGCGGACTGGCCGAATCGTTGGCAGCGTTGTGGGGTTGTGGCGCTATCCCGTTAAATCGATGGCCGCAGAAGCGCTTCAAGAAGTTGACGTTTCCTGGAACGGGCTCGCGGGAGATCGACGCTGGGCTTTTGTTCAAAGTGGGATGACGCAGAGCGGGTTTCCTTGGCTGACGATGCGCGAACGCGATGGGTTGAGTCATTACGTGCCCTCGTTCGTCGATCCAAGTCAACCTGATAAATCGACGACCATGGTTCGCTCACCATCGGGCGCCTTTTTCGATGTCACCGATCCGGCGCTGGCAACAGAACTCTCGCCCAGCGGCGGCGCACAAGTAATCAGACAAGATCGCGGCGTCTTTGATACGTTTCCTCTGTCGTTGATCACAACACAGACGATTGCGCGGCTCGGGGAGATGGTTGGCGAAGTGCTTGATGTGATGCGATTTCGGCCCAACCTCTTGATTGAGGCGGGCGACGATGAGCCTTTCGCGGAGGACAGGTGGGTGGGCCAAGTCATTCGGATTGGCGGCATTCAAATGCGCGTTGATAAGCGCGATGGCCGTTGTGTTGTCATCACGATTGATCCGGTGACGATGGCGCGAAATCCGGCGATCTTACGAGCGGTCGCCAATGAGCGCCAGGGATGTCTTGGCGTCTATGGGACGACGGTGACACCGGGCCGCGTAGCACTACGAGATTCGGTGATGATCGAAGTTGAGAATCAGCGCTTCTGAAGCTCGATCCTGGCAATTGGTCACGAGCGTCGTCGATAAGCTGTACGGCTTTCTCTGCTCAATTGCAAAGTTCCGGGCGTAACAGTCCGAGAAATCGTGGCAGGAGAAGGGGCTAATGCGCGCAGGCGCGGGCCTACTTCTTACGCGATCGCAAATCTCTGCGCAGGCCTCAAGGTCTGCCAAGTTGCGATGCCGAACCGGATTCACGGGGGGATTTGCATGAAAGCCACGTTACTTTTGATGCTCGCGGCCATTGCCGCTTCCCCTTCGCTAGCCTTCTCCCAAGAGCCAGGCGACTACGAAGCCAAGATCACCGTCTGCGGCGACAAACGCGAGTTTCTTTATCATCTTCCGCCTTGCTACGACGGCTGCCGCAAGTTGCCGGTCGTGTTCGTCTTTCATGGCAAGTCGGCCAGCGCGAAACTCGTCAAAAAGTTTAGCGAAATGGATGAGACCGCCGACAAGTTCGGCTTCATCACCGTTTATCCCAACGGCACGGGCTTTAGCCTCTTCAAGGGCTTCAACGCAGGCGGCGCCAAGAACCCCAAGGACTTAGAGAAGCCAGATGATGTGGCATTTACCAACGCCATCCTCGATTACTTCGAGCATAAGCTTTGCGTCGACTGCGATCGGGTTTATGCCACGGGACTTTCCAATGGCGCGATGATGTGCCATCGATTGGCAGTTGAACTTCCCCATCGCATTGCCGCCATTGCTCCGATCAGCGGCATGCTCGGCACGAATGTCTGCCCGCCGAAATGCGCCATGCCGATCATGCAATTCCAAGGCTCGTGCGATGAAGTCCTGCCAATGGACGGCCCCGTGGAATCAGGACTCTTCGCCTCGCAGACTTTTTATCCCACCGCACAGACTATGCAGTTCTACGCCTGCGCGGCGGGATGCAAAGCAGTGCCTACGATAACTGATCTACCAGACTGTTACGATGATGATACGAGCATTCGGATTCACACCTACACCGACTGCAAACCTGGCATCGAAGTGATTCTGGTCGAAATTTGCGGCGGCGGACACCAATGGCCACAACACGGCCTCCCCTTCAAATACCTTGGGGCCACGACCGAAGAAATTAACGCCAATGAAATGATGTGGTGCTTCTTCCAAAAACATACGCTGTCAGAGCGAGGTTGTAACTGCGGCTGCGCCACGGTGACAACGACCGCAGCCAAAACAAAGTCCAGCCGAGGACCAGTCACTGCGCGGATTACCGATGAGGAAGCGCCTGCTCGACGATAGTCACGCTGAATCAGTCGGCTGCTAGCACACTTGCTCCAATTGACTCGCCACGCTCCGAGTCCCTACTCTCCGCAATCAAGCCGAGGGGGAATCTCGGAGCGGAATAGATGTCGCGCCTCCTTGCGCTAATCGGAATTGCACTACTGGCCGGCTGCCAAACGCCCGGCGAGACCGTCATCGGCCGCGCCAACGGGCGCGATCTCGTCGTTACCGAAGCGGAAATCCAACAGCGCGCCAGCGACCGCGGCGTGTCTCGAACGGTCGCCTTGCGAGAACTGCGACGCGAAAGCGAAATGCGCGCCGCGATCGAAATGCAACGAGAATGGAAGTCTCGCGATAATGCTTATGTCGAAGGTGTAAAGGCCCGCACCCACACTGATCAACCAGAAGCACCAAACGAGGACGAGATTTTCGAGCTAGTTTCGAAAGAGCAATCGAAGCGAGCCGATGCCCGCGCGGCGCTATTCGCTGAGGAAGACGCTGAAGGAGAAGCCAATGAAGACGAACCAGAAACGTCTGAAGACCAACAAAACGCAGTAGCTGACCGCCTTAAATTGCCATCTCGAAGACCGGAATTCGAAAGTCGCGGCGATACAGAAGGCTGGAATTCGCTCACAGGCGAAGAACCACCCCCACAAAAGAGGGATGCCGAGCGTCTAGCCAAAAATAAATCGAAGTCGCAAACCCGTTTGAGCCAATCACCTACGTCGAAAGAAAAAACTCCGAAGTAGAACCTTACTCCATAAGGCGATATAATCTTCGAAGACCTGATGGCGTAAGGGAAAACCAACCGCCATCAATCACAATCCGCCTCCCCGGCTTGTGGTCCTATTAGCGTCCTCTCCGTCGAGTCTTACGCCAAATCGTTGGCGCCGCTCGATCCCGCCTTTTTGACGCATAGCTCGGTTTCCGTTGAGCAGACGAAAGGGAGACGAATAATGATGAGACATCTGGTTAGCCTTGCGCAAGGATTGCTGCCTCGATTCCAGTTTCGGCTGCGGAGCCTCGTGCTGGGAATGTCGATTATCGCGGTCGCTTTGGCGCCGGTGCGGGCGGAGATTGCCCGTTGCCAAGCGATCCAGGGCATTGTTGAACATGTTTCACGCTGCAAAGGTGAAGTCTTTTTCGATTACCAGTGGATTGAAGAAGGGGTAGTTCTGCGCCAACTGGAAAGCAACCAGCCGAGCTGGATTCGGAAAAGTCTCGGCACTTATGCATTTTCGCACATCATCGAGATTCGACTCGATCGTCATCTAGTCGACTTGGCGATGATGACCCAAATCGGCGCGACTTGCCCTAAATTGAAGCACTTATCACTGCGAGGAACATCCGTTAGTGACTCGACGATTGTGCCCATCGCACGTTGTAAGCAGTTGGAATTTCTCGAACTAAGCGACACGCTTATCTCCGACGATGGCTTGAATCATTTAGCCGATCAGAATCGTCTGGAGACGCTTTGTTTAGAGAACACAAAAGTTAGCGGCAGTTCATTCACAACACTTTCGAAGCTCGAAAAGTTACGCAACCTGACGCTCGAAAACGCATCGATCAACGATCATGACATCGCCCAACTCGCAGAATCGAAGTCCATCGAAACGCTATTCCTCGCAGGGACTGAAGTTACCGACGCGATCATTCCTCACCTCGTCCGCATGCCGAGCCTGACGACCGTTTCCCTCAATCGAACGAGGGTTACCCCCGCAGGCAGAGCACAACTGCAAAAACTAAGGCCGAAAATCTCCCAGATCTAACCCCTTTTGGGGATGCTAG
>JBKJSI010000153.1:0-4642 GCA_046595915.1 Pirellulaceae bacterium | reverse complement strand
TCCGTGACTGCCGATGAAGAATGCCGACGAACAGCTGATGACCATCTTTTCGGCCGCCTTGGAATGCGAAACGACCGCTGCGCGTGAGTCGTTGTTGGACAAGGCCTGTGATGATTCCCCGGCCCTCCGAGAGCGAGTGGAGGCGCTTTTGCGGGCGCATCACCGAAGCGTCAGCTTCCTCAAAGAGCCTCCAATGGATCCTGCGATTACGGCAGCACTCAAATCGGCATCATTGCCGGGCGGAGATAAATCATCAGGTCGTGCTTTTCAAGAGGAACTCCGCAAACTGCTGCGTTCGCGCCTGATCCTAGCCCACCTGCTCTTGCTCGGTTATATCGTGTTGCTCCAACTGTTGAGCCTGACTAGCCCGCCCAGTAATGTGGATGATGTCCCGTCCATTCGCCCTGATAACGGAGTGTGGTGGCGTTTTGCTGCTCCCTTCGCCGTCGGCCTGATCGGCCTTATCGCCATCTGGCGTTCGGGCAAGATGTCGCTGCACTCGTTAAGAGGTTGGGAAATCATCTGCTTCGCATCCCAAGCCATTTTTTATGGTTACGACCGATTTGAGCGGTTGGCATATCCGGACACGATCGATCAACTGACACCCCTCATCAACATCGGGTTTCAAGGGTTGGCCACGCTGCAAGGATTTTCAACACTGATCCTAGCTTATGGCGTGCTAATCCCTAATTCACGGCGACGGAGCATCACCGTTGTTGTCGGGTTTGCGATGATCGCACTTTCGGTGATACCTGCCGCCGCCGCGGTTAATCCACTCCTTCGCGAGGGCCACTTAGTGCCACTGATCATGCAGGGGGTGCTGACGCTGATGTTCCCGTCCGCCATCGCAGTCTTTGCCGCCACCCGCGCTTCGGCACTCCAAAGGCGAGCCTTCGATGCCGAGCGTCGCGCCGAGCGCATGGGCCAATACACACTCAAACGAAAGCTTGGCGAAGGGGGGATGGGCGAAGTCTGGCTGGCGGAGCATGGGCTACTGAAGCGGCCCTGTGCGGTGAAGTTCATCCGTCCCGAATTGGCGGCAAACCCGTCGAATTCAACCCGATTTGCCCGTGAGGTGCAGGCGGTCACGGGGCTGAGCCACGTGAACACCGTTCGCGTATACGACTACGGCCAAGCGGACGACGGCTCCTTTTATTTCGTGATGGAATATCTCGACGGTCCCACCCTGGAGGAATTGATAAAGGCTTCAGGTCCCCTGCCAGCGAGCCGCGTCGTGCATCTGCTTCGGCAACTCTGCGGGGCGTTGGCGGAAGCTCATTCCGTGGGCTTGGTTCACCGGGATCTGAAACCCGGTAACGTGATCATCGCGACGCTCGGCGGGCAACAGGACGTAGCCAAGTTGCTCGACTTCGGGCTGGTCCATGATTCGTCGGCGGACACCGATCACCGCTTGACCCAAATGGGAATGGTGCTCGGGACACCGGCGTACATGTGCCCGGAACAAGCGGCCGGAGAATCGGCAGTCGACGTCCGTGGTGATATTTACAGCCTGGGCGCCGTAGCCTTCTTCGCACTGACAGGGCGACCGCCGTTCCAAGCCAAAACAGCGGGACAATTGCTCGCGGCGCACCGGTCCACACCACCGCCACTACTCACCGACGTCTGTCCTGACGCACCCGCGGACTTGGGCGCGATCATTGCCCGCTGCCTATCGAAGGATCCGGCCGACCGTTTTCAATCCATGGCGGATATAGTCCGAGCGCTCGGAACCTGAATGTCCGTCACGGCCGCTAAAGCAAGGTAAACCGTCGGCCGACGCTCTCCCTGCCAGTGAGCCTGCCAGTGAGCGATCTCAATCAGCCAGCGGACGACATTCGGACTTCCTGGACGCGGCAGCGCAGGTTCAGCGATCTCGCGCTGCGCACGTGAGCCGTTCGCTCCCCCACACCTCGGTCCCGTTTTCGAAGGGTGAATCCGTGGTGATGATCCGGCTTGGTTGCTCGTAGGCCGCGCCGATCACGTCGAACAAGAATGTCGCTTCCGCCCTGCGGGCCCGTACATAAGCCGGTTCGCGAACAGGGCTAGATCTCGCCGCGCGCGTTGCGACTGGAATTGAAACAGGTGATTCATGTCACGCACCGTACGGTACCGTCCACGTGGATTGGGGCCCGGCACACCTGGATGGTCGACCGTGTCATTGGCTGACGTGTGGCGACCGGCGGGTCATCAGAAGTAGATTACTTGGACCAGACAACGACTTATCGCGTGTTGAGCGATCTCTGGGCTGTCCGGACGGAAGCAATACCTCAGTATCTGTTGCCGCCAGACCGGGAATTCCAGCCTCGACGCGCGAGCACTCTCCAGTGAACTTATGGACTTTAAAGAAGAGGCCAGGCGACTCGACCACCACGATCAACTGGCCCATTTCCGCGAAATGTTCTTCCATCCCTCCGGAAAGATCTATCTAGAGGCGAACTCGCTCGGCTTACTCTCCCGACCGGCGGAGGATGCAGTGCTCCGGATCTTGGAGCAATGGCGAACTCTGGGAATCGAGGGCTGGCTGAGTGGTGCCCAGCCATGGTTCTTTTTGGCCGATAGGCTCTCTGAGCTGATAGCGCCGCTGGTTGGCGCTGCGCCGCAAGAAGTCGGAATCGGCGATTGCACGACCATCAACTTGCACAAGCTACTTGCCATGTTCTATCAGCCGACCGCCACCCGCACAAAGATTTTGATTGATGAGCTTGCGTTCCCCTCTGATCTTTACGCGGTGCAGAGTCATCTGCGACTTCGGGGCCGCGATCCACGAAATGATCTTGTGAAGGTCCGGAGCGGGAATGGGTACACTTTGGACGAGCAGGAAATTGTCGCTGCGATGACCAAAGACGTTCAGATTGCCATTTTGCCGAGCGTGCTCTATCAAAGCGGACAACTTCTCGACATCTCCTACCTCGCTTGCGAGTCCCGTGCGCGCAATGTTCTGCTGGGAATCGACTGCAGTCATTCAGTCGGAGTCGTGCCTCACCGCCTAAGCGACTGGGGTGTGGATTTTGCTGTCTGGTGCACCTACAAGTATTTGAATTCTGGCCCAGGTAGTGTCGCGGCATGGTACGTAAACCGCCAGCATTTCGGTCTCCCATCTGGTGTGATGGGGTGGTTTTCGAGTCAAAAGGAAAGTCAATTCGACATGGGTGACGAATGTAAACCGGCTCCTGATGCTCGCTGCTTGCAAGTGGGAACTCCGAACATCTTAAGCATGGCTCCCCTCTCCGGCACCCTCCAGATAGCCGCCGAAGCTGGAATCGAGCGGGTCCGGCGGAAGTCTCTCCAATTAACAAAGTTCCTCACCCAACTCATGCAATCGGAGCTAAGCCGCTTTGGGTTCACGTCTGTCACCCCACTAGAGGATGACAGGCGTGGAGGACACGTGGCCCTTGCTCACCCCGAGGCGCTTCGCATCTGTAAAAACCTGAGGGATAAGGGAGTGATTGTCGACTACCGTCCGCCGCACATTATCCGCTTAGGCCCTTCTCCGCTCGCCACTTCCTTTGGCGAGTGTTGGGAAGCCATGTTTCGTCTACAAGCAATCATGGTGGAAGGGACATACTGGCAGTATTCTCCCGAGCGCGATCTCGTCTCCTGACTGGAGTAATGCCCTTGAAGATTCATGATATCTCAATCCCATTGGCGCCGGGCTTAGCGAATTGGCCGGGAGACACTCCCTACCTCCATCGATGGAGTTGGCGACGAAGCGAAGGGGCAACCGTGAACGTAAGTCAAATCGGACTGAGCGTGCATGGAGGGACGCATATCGATGCACCTTACCATTACGCGGACGCCGGAAAGACAATAGACCAGTTGCCCCTCAATTCCTTCTTCGGACCCGCACGGGTTGTCGACGTCCGCAACCGCCACCGGATCCGTCGCGCGGACCTAGAAGGCATCGACTTTGCGGATACGCCTCGGGTATTGCTGCGCACCGATGCATGGACCGATTATTCCAAGTTTCCCGATAGCTTTCCCGTCATCGACGAGGATGTTCCTGAGCTACTCGCTAAGCTAGGTGTGATCCTCCTTGGAGTCGATGTCCCTTCCGTCGACGAAATGACCAGCAAGGATCTTCCAGTCCATCACGCGTTGGATGCGTACGACATCCGTATTCTTGAATCACTTGTCCTGAATCGAGTTCCGGCTGGCGTCTACCACCTAATGGCGTTGCCGCTGAATGTGGTCGGGGCGGACGGGGCTCCCGTGCGCGCCATCCTTTGCGAGTCACCGCCATAAGGAATAGCGGAAGACGCTGGCATGATTTCAAAGCCAGCCGATGCGTTGCCCAACTCGACAGCCAAAACGAGGTTGACGCAGACGCCGCTTCGGCATCTGTCACGATTGTGAATCCAGGCACGATGCTTAGATGGTTTAGGGAGGAACGAAAGTGTGATGTCATTCACCCCCTCGCGCACGCTGTTAACGCTCAGCTATCAGGGCAACTCAGTGTTTAAGAATGCACAAGACTTTTAGCAGGTCGTAGGGTCGGGAGGCGAAGTCGCGAAGGGTGGAGAGAATTGCGTTGATGTTGGCGAGCCGTAGGAGCGAGAGGCCGACATTGCGGAAGGCGGCTAGGTTTTGCGGACAGTTTTTCACTTTGGCGCGGCATTGGTCCTCGCCAAAGGCCACATCGCGG
>JBKJSI010000117.1:0-4712 GCA_046595915.1 Pirellulaceae bacterium | reverse complement strand
CTGGCGGGATGAGTGACGCGAAGTTTCACCCAAAGTGGTCGTGCAAAGATGCGGTGCAAAGATGCGGTGCAAAGATGCGGTGCAAAGATGCGGTGCAAAGATGTCGTGCAAAGATGTCGTGCAAAGATGTTGTGCAAAGATGTTGTGCAAAGATGCCGAAGGTGAGCGCTAATGTGAAATCGCAAATTGGGGCTTTAAGAGGTTTGTGGCCGGATCGGACCTCTGTACGACGCATCTGTCGGCAGCTTATTCCATCTGGCAGCACGCTTCGTGGTCGATCGGCAGCGGCCCGATTACAATCACTGCCGGCCCCAGCGTTCGTGGGACAACTAGATGCCCGCCGAATTCGCCGCTCGCTGTGCCGCAGTCCTCGGAGGAAGGCCAGCGGTGGGATTTGGGCTCCCTGATGCCAGCGCCAAGCCGCGATGCAAAATCCGGGCCCCCAAGCCAAGAATGCCAGGTCATCATCATGCGTATTCTCTCCGCTCTTGCATTCTCGCTCTGCGTGCTTGTCGGCTCGGTCGCGGCGGCCGATCGTCCGAACATCCTGTTCATCAACGTGGACGATCAATCCCCCTTTGACTTCAAGTTCTACAATCCGAACTCAGCTTTGCAATCGCCAACGATCGATCGCCTCGCCGCGCAGGGCATGGTCTTCGACGCTGCTTATCACATGGGATCGTTCTCCGGGGCGGTCTGCACGCCGTCGCGGCACATGATCATGTGCGGGCGCACCGTCTGGCATCTCCCCATCTCTCCGGGGGCCATGCAAAAAAACCTCTGCCCAACGTACCTAGAGAAGAGCACCCTGGCCGCAGTCTTCAACCGGGCTGGCTACAAGACGATGCGAACCGGCAAACAGGGGAACAGCTATGCGGCCGCCAACCAGCAGTTCACCGTATTGAAGGAAGCCACCAAGCGCGGGGACACCGACGATACCGGCAGCGCTTGGCACGCTGAGCAAGTTCTCGACTACCTCCAGCAGCGCGAGACGAATCAGGACAAAGAGCCGTTTCTGATTGACTTCGGGTTCTCGCACCCGCACGACACCCGCGACGGTAAACCGGAACTTCTCGCCAAGTACGGGGCTGTGAACCACGCAGATCAGAAAAAGGGTCCGTCGGTCAATCCCAGGGCGCCTGCGTTGCCGATTAGCTACCTTCCGGCCCACCCCTTCAATCATGGCGACATGGCAGTGCGTGACGAAGTCGCCGTGAGTGGCGTTTGGGGGAATCGGGACGAGGGCACGATTCGAAACGAACTCGGTCGCGAGTTCGCTTGTAGCGAGAACATCGACTCCCTGATCGGCCGCGTCTTGGCCAAACTCCAGGCGATGGGCGAACTCGACAACACCTACATCATCTACACCTCGGATCATGGCATGGCCATGGGCCGCCACGGTCTGCAGGGCAAGCAGAATCTGTATGAACACACCTGGCGCGTGCCGCTGGTGGTGAAGGGCCCGGGCATCAAACCTGGCTCCCGTGCGAAGGGAAACGTCTACCTCCTCGATCTTCTGGCGACCATGTGCGATCTGGCTGGCGTGAAGCCACCGGACTCCAATGAAGGGATCAGCTTCAAGTCGGTGCTGGAAGGTAAGGCGGACACCGTTCGCGACGTGCTCTACGGCGTCTATAGCGGCGGCGATAAGCCTGGCATTCGCTGCGTCAGGAAAGGCGACTGGAAGCTCATCAAGTACGACGTGCAAAATGGAAAAGTCCACGAGACACAACTCTTCAACTTGGCTGACAATCCCCACGAGTTCATCGTCGAGCACCAGCATGACAAGATCGTCGCGGTGACCGGAAATAAGCCCGAGAAGCACCAAATTGACCTGGCAAACGACCCGCAGTTTGCGAAGCAACTCGAAGAGATGGAAGCGATTTTGCTGTCCGAGCAGCGCCGCCTCCATGACCCACACCGCCTCGGGAACCAGCCGAAAGACGACCTGCCCGCGCCGAAACACTAACTGCGGGCCTAGTGGTCCGCGAATTCACTTCGTCCGATTTTGCGTGGCTTGTTTGGTTGTCCGGCAGTGTGCGCGCTGGCCCTAGCTGGCCACGCGCGTCGTTCACTGGCGAACGCCCAGCAGGGATGTCCGGAAAGACCCGTCTGCCGGTCAAGAGCTTCGCTGCGCGCCACCCTCACGCGTCACTACTAATTCAACTGCCGCGCTGGGCGCATCGCGTGAAGCTGCACTTCCCGCCGACCCGCGCCCCCGAAACCAATCCCATCGAACGGGCCTGGTGGTGATTCCACGAAGCCATTATTCGTAATCGCCACGCGACGACCATGGAAGGACTACTTGATCAAGTCGACTTGATTAAGTCCATGACTGGAGCGATCACCCAGGCAGTCTCTCCACTACCCTCCAAGCGAACTACGCCGAGGCTGCCTAGCGCTACGATGACGTGGAGGAGTTTTTTAGTTTTACTCGGTGATGCGGCACTGACTCGCCGAGTACCGGCGGCAGGCGATGAGGGGGTCGTTGTCTGAACATCAAGCTGAGCTGTTCTCCGACGTTTTCATTGGCTTGCCAACGGTCCTGTTTCCAGTTTGCAAGTACGCCATCCCGATCAGCACGCCTTGGAATAGCAGGCGAATCAAGTGGACGGTTGGTGATGCGGGGAGAATCTCCTGATGCTGATAAAGATAAATGTTGGCAGGAAAGACCGCGATCAACAATGCCATGACGCCCCAGGCCGCCAACCTTGAGAATCGAGGGATGAGGAGGCAAATCCCCAGCCCCATTTCAATGGCGCCGCTCAGATAGACCAACTCCAGGTGAAGCGGCAAATAGGGGGGCATAATCTTCAGAAAGAAGCCTGGGCTGACAAAGTGCAGCACACCTGCAACCAGCATCAGGACCGCCAAGAGCCATTTGAGAATCGTCTTCATTATCGCCATGGAATTCTCGCCGCCGTGAAAGGCGTCCGCACCAATTTGTCGCCCGGCAGTTTCCAGAGCCCAGGGATGGATGGCGCCAACATGAATAATAGCCCGATAAGGGCGATCTGGCATCCAGCGACGACAAGGCTCCAAGCGGGATGAGTCATGATAACCCAATTCTATCTGGCTCATGCTGAACACGCTAGAATGATGACGCAGGTGCAATCAAACCCCAGCAAGAGAGACTCCATGGCAACTTTCATCGTCAACATCAAGTTCTCGCAACAGGGTATCAAAGACATTAGCCACACGACCAAGCGGGCGGCGATCTTTAAGGCCGAGGCGAAGAGGATGGGTGCGAAGGTGAAGGATGTCTACTGGACGCTAGGCGACCACGACGGTCTTCTGATCTTGGAAGCCCCGGAAGAGGAAACGGCTACCGCCGCCATTCTGCATCTGGGGTCGATGGGCAACGTCCACACAACAACGTGCCGGGCCTTCACCGCCGCCGAGATGGACAAGATTGTGAGCAAGATGCATGGTGAGTGATCGACATGCCTAAGGAACTTAAGCCCTCGAACCCCTTCACTGGCCGCTGGCGCATTCTTTCGATGAGTGCCTGGGATCAGGACTTCATTGACGAAGAGGAAGACGGCTATTTCGATTTCGACCCGAAGGACAGCGGGCAGTTTCACTTTGGCTATGTCCACGGGCGCATGGATTGCCACTTAACAACGAGAGATGGCGAGCCTGCCGTTGAATGGACCTGGGACGGCAATGATGAAATGGACCCGGCCCAAGGTCGAGGATGGGCCATCAGAAAGAGCGACGAACTCCACGGGATGATCTTGTTCCACAATGGCGACGACTCGGGGTTCGTGGCGAAGAAGGTTGAGTAGCGATCCAAGAGGAAGTGACGGTGGCAAAGGCGAGGACAAAGCTGAAAGCGAAGACAGCCGTTGCCAGGCACATCAAATCATTGCGACAAGAGGAGCAGACCTGGGAAGCAGATTTCCAAGCATTACCCAAGCCGTTGTTGCAAGCCGAAACCCAGTACCTTGGTCAAGTTGTTTGCAAGACAAATGGTTCTTTACTGGCACGTATGCAGATAGATGGCAGTCCGAAAGCCGACCATCTCTCAGCTTTGCTTGCCTCAGCGATGCAACGGCCACTGACAGGAAAAGCACATCGACCCGGTCATTTGCTTGTACGGGGACATCGACAATGGCAAGAACTCTTTACGCCGCTTGAGGAACTTGGCATTAAAGTGTCGGTGCGACAAGAACTTCCGAAAGTGAAAGCGGCATACAAGCGACATTTAGAACAGATTCGAAAAACTCGCCGGGAAACCACGATTAAACCGAGCGAGAAGCAAGCTGGCATTGAGAAACTGTTTCCCGCCATCGCCAAGTGGGTGCGGGGATGCGGACACGTTGAGATTGGCGACCAGGAAGGCTTCGGCTTCACCGTTCGAGCTATCGACTACGGTGGCATAATCTTTGAGGACGACAAGGCCGAGACATTAGTCGAAGCGATGGCTGCCTTGGAGCATGGACTGGCTGAGTATTGGGAGCGGGAGGGAGTTGTGTGACGAATTGGTTCGACGCCCGTAAACCGCTAATGTGATAACCATGAGAGTCTGTTTCACAAAGGCGACGGCTTCGGCACGTGTTCCTCGACTAACGCCTCGTCGTGCCCGGTGAGTTCCAATAGGCGCATAGCCAATCAGCCAGTTTCGGGTAAATTCGGTTTGCTCGCTCGAATTGTCGCTACTAGTTCGTTCAACAATCCAGCGCATGACGTGTTCAGGTGGGGCGAGAAAT
>JBKJSI010000081.1:0-4955 GCA_046595915.1 Pirellulaceae bacterium | reverse complement strand
ATGGAATCGGCATTCCGTGCACCGAAACAGGGCGACCCGGCTTTTGACGGCATGGAAATTCAAGTGCTCGATGATGGCGACGAAATTTATAAGGACATTCAGCCTTATCAGTCGCATGGCTCCGTCTACGGAGTGATTGCCGCGAAGCGTGGTTTTCTCAAGCCCGTTGGCGAATGGAACTCCGAAACGATTCGCATTGAAGGATCGAAGATTAAGATCACTCTCAATGGCGAAGTGATTGTGGATGGCGACATCAAAGAGGCCTCGAAGGATGGCACGATCGATAAGCGGGAACATCCTGGACTGAAGCGAGAGAAAGGCTTTATTTGCTTCTGCGGGCATGGCGCGTATGCCGCGTTTCGCAATTTGCGGATCAAATCGCTGTAGTCAAAATGATGGCCGAATGTGGTCTTCAGACCATCGCGTCAAGATACCGTTGACGACGTTGGTCCACTCGGCTACAAACGCCCGCTCTTGAGAGTTGGCCTCCCATCATGCTAGTGCTGCTAGCATGATCGGCGGATTTGAGACATATCGAAAACCTCGGCGATAGGTCGCACATGAACAGGCTTGAACAGTGGTTAAAGTCCGCAGCCATCGTTCTTGATACTTATCCTGAAGCCAGCGAGCGCACCGATGCGATCGAGCCCCCCGAGGTTCTTCGCGAGGTTCTTCGTGAGGCGCACAGTTTCTTTCTGCCCGAACACTACGAAGCGGGTTACGCCTACCCGCTGGTAATTTGGCTGCACGGCTCAGGCGAAGATGAACGCCAAGTCTCTTCAATACTTCCTGAGCTTAGTTTGCGCAATTATGTGGGCGTAGCCCCGCAAGGAACTATCTTTCCAAAGTTTGGTCCGGGTTACGCTTGGAGCGAGACTTCCGAAGGCGTCGAGTCGGCCCGGGAGAAGGTTTACGCGGCGATCGATTTTGCGATCGCCCGCGCGAATATCGCGCCTCATCGCATTTTCTTGGCGGGTCGCGGTGAAGGCGGCACGATGGCGATTCGCCTCGCGATGCTCGAGCCAGATCGCTACGCAGGCGCACTCTCCTTTGGCGGCAGTTTTCCTCGCGGGCAGCATGTCCTGAGCCGCCTCAAAGAGGCGCGCGGCTTACCGCTCTTTTTCGCGGTTGGCGGCGACAGTTTGGAATACCCTACCGAGCAGCTTTGCGATGACTTGAAGCTCTGCCATTTGGCTTGGTTATCGGTTTTTGTCAAACAGTATCATCCCTGCGCCGACGAGCTAGTCGTCGATATGATGCGCGACGCCAATGAGTGGATGATGAACTTGGTTACTAGCCGCTCGACCGCGAGTGCTCGCTAGCTTTGCTGTGGATTTTGTATCGCGGCGGGATTCGATTGCACGAACCCGTTGATTGCTTGGCTAGCTCTTCTAGCCTTCGTCGCCATCATGCGTTGACGCCAGCAGCTTCCTTGAAGTATTAGTCTTTAGCCAAAATATCATTTTTGGCTTCCAATTCATTACTCGACCGCGGGTCTTGTTCACGGATGAACGCCGCACCCAATGCAAAACCGAAATTCCTCGCGCGTCTGCTGAGCGGCCTTGTCGCGCTACCGATACGTCTGATGGGCTTTGCCCGAAGAAAGCCAGTTTTGGCAGGCGCCATGGGTCTTGGCGCGATCCTCTTTGTGGTGGGTGGCGGGCTAACGGCGAAGTGGCTTCTTGTCGCTCGCGAAGTAGAAATATCTAAAGCAACACTGGAAGAAGGATTGAACGCTTTAGAAGAAGGCAACCTCGACGAGGCCAGAGCCATTGCGGTCGCGCTTCGCACGGAGGGATCTCTTCCGCCGGACGATCGTGGCGGGCCGGCCTTCATCCTTGGCGTCGCGATGGCGATTACCGCGGCGAACGCTCAAAACCCAGATGAAGAACGCAATCTTCATGAAATTGCGATGCGTTATCTGCAAGAAGCCGCGGATATTGGTTTCCCACCAGGTTTTGAGGCCGAAGGCGCATTTTGCCTCGGCGACTCTCTCTTTCAAATCGATCGTTTCGCTGAAGCGGCGCCGCGCCTGCAAACGGCGTTAAAGCTCAAGCACCCCGAAAGAGCCTCCATTCATCGAATGCTGGCAACCGCCTATTTCCTTGATAGTGAACCAAACCTCAAAGCGGCGCTATTGCACAGCAAGGCGCTTCTCAGTGAGAAAAGTCTTACTGATGAACAATTAGAAGGCGCCCTGTTGCAGGAAGCGGAGATTGCATTTCGACTCGGTGATGACGCGTTACTGAATCAGGCATTATCGCGAGCGTTGGACGACGCCAAGAATTCGCCGATTTCATTCGCCGCCAAAGTCCTTCGAGGGCGAAGTCTGATTCGTGATTCAGCCGTCCCAGGCAAGGAAAACCAGTCGGCGGCAATGCGCCAACAAGCGCGAGAATTGCTGTCAGAGGTCATCGATAACCCCAAATCGCCACGGGAGTTCCAGGCGGAAGCATCCTTCTTTCTCGGAAGGCTTGACTTCGCGGACGGAAAGCATGATCCCGCGTTAGCACACTTCAGCCGCGCCCGTCGTCTGGCTGGCGGCTCGCCCCTGGTCGCCGCCATCACGCTTGAGGAAGGTGACGTCTATTTAGCAAAAGCAGATAATCGAGCGGAAAACGCGGCTTCGGCGGTCGCTAGTTTTCGACGAGTTCTCAAGCCGCTCGATCCCCATTCGCCGTTCGTCAATCCTTGGATTACTCACAACGAGATTTTGTCGCGCGTGGTCGCCGCCACTGAAAAACTCCTGGCCGACCGGGAATATGCTTCAGCGCTGGATCTCAATTCGGCTCTGTCTCATGCGACTGATTCGCCGGAATCGATCCGCCTTACCGCAGAAATCGAAATGGCTTGGGGTCGTTCGTTGCAAAGCGCGATCCAGGCCGCGGCCGAAGCTGATTCGGAGCGATTGAAACTGGCTCGCGAGCATCTATTACGGGCTGCACATGCGCATCAGTCGCTGGCGGAGCGAAAGCTGGCGACTCGCGAGTTTGCCACGCTAATGCAACAAGCCGCGAAACTCTTTGAGGAAGGTCGCGACTTCGAATCGGCTCGCAAAGCACTCACACGCACTTTGGATGTGCAGGGCAGAACGGAACGCCCCGAAACTCTTTTAATGCTGGGAAAGGTGTTGCTCGATCTCGATCGTCTTGAGGAAGCAGAGGCCTTACTCAACGAGTGCTTCCTTTCATTCCCACGCAATCCGGTCTCGTATCGCGCTAGAATGCTTGCCAGCCATGCGCTGGTCGAGCAAGGGAAGCTCGACGAAGCGAAAAAGCTGCTTCACGCCAATTTATGGGAAGAAGATCTCTCCCCAGACAGCGTCGATTGGCGCGACTCGATGTTCGCGCTAGCCAACCTGATTTTCACTCAGGCTCGCGTCGCCTATGCCGTCGCCAAGGAAAAGGCCGCGATTCCAAATGCAGCAAAAGCGGAGGTTTCCGATGCATTTGATGCTTCCGCCAAACTCTTTGAGGAAGCCGCGCAGCGCCTCAATGAAGCCGTTTCACGGTATTCCGAAAATGAACAAGCAGTGCTAGCCCGTTATCATCTCGCCGAATGTAATCGTTCTCTAGCTCGCGACAAATTGCGCCTGGCGGAAAACCATCCCATAAAAACCGCACAAGTGCTATTCGAAAAGGAAAGTAGAGCCTATCTCGTCATGGCGCTCACCGATCTGGGAACAGTCCAGACACAGCTCAATCAGCGAGCCGACACTCGCGAACTGACTCCCATCGAGCGAAAGCTCTTGCGCAATTGTTACTTTTTGTCGGCGGACTGTCTTTTTGATCAACATGATCCGCAAAAATATGAGGAGGCAATTCAAGCTTATGCCGACGCTGCAGGTCGCTATCAAACCGAGCCTGCCGCCATCGAAGCCTTTGTCCAGATCGCCGCCTGCTACAGAAAACTCCGTCGTCCAAGTGACGAGCAGACCGCCATTGAGCAAGCTCAAGCGATGCTCAGCCGACTCAATACCAACGCCGACTTCTCCAGCACCACTCGCGCAACGCGTGGAGAATGGAATGACTACCTGAGCTGGCGCGCAACCAATCGTTAACCCCTTTGACGTCGCAAAACGTAAACATGAACTCCCACACTTCCACCGACCGACTCGCTGAACTCCTCTGCCTCAAGCTGCGCGTGCTTGAGCAAGTGTTGACGATTTCGCAGTCGCAGCTTGATTTCGTACAAAGAGACGAAGTTGACTCGCTCATGGAATTGCTCGCGGCAAAACAAGTGCTGCTCGATCAAATGCGCGACTTGCAGACAGAGCTGACGACGTTTCGAACTGAAGACCCTGACAAACGAGTCTGGCACTCCCCTCAGCGTCGCGAGCAAACTCAAAGAGTCGCCGCACGATGCGAAGCAGTCTTGGAAGAAATCATGCAGCTAGAAAAAGAGTCCGAGCGACAGCTTGTCGTTCAGCGCGACGCAGTAGCCGCAGATTTGAAAGCCGCGGACCGAGCCGAATTCGCCCGCGATGCCTATTCTACTGCCTCCGCGCCTTTTAGCAGCGGTTTCGAAATCACTTCCGACGCCTGAGAACACCTTCGTGACCAATTCCCTTTCGCTACCAGAACTTGAGCCATCCCCGACTCTCTCCATGAGCGAGGCGCTGTCATCGGCGGACTTGCAGACGCTGCTGACCGTTTGGGAATCGGCAACGAGCCGTCTCGAGCAAACGCATTTGGTTCTTCAGGATGAAGTCCGCCGCCTTACCGAGGAACTCGAAGTCAAGAATCGCGAATTGTCTCGCAAGAATCGTCTTGCCGACTTGGGCCAAATGGCAGCCCACATCGCGCATGAAGTTCGCAACGGCCTCGTGCCGGTTACCGTCTATTTGAGCATGCTACGACGGCGCAACGCCGAGGATGCCGACTCGACGCGAATCATCGGCAAAATGGAAAGTGCATTCACCGCGGTGGATTCGATCGTCAGCGACCTGCTGCAAT
>JBKJSI010000079.1:0-14038 GCA_046595915.1 Pirellulaceae bacterium | reverse complement strand
CTCCGCAGAGTACTGCTCCGACCCTGGCTACGATATCTCGGGCCGTTGGCCCTGAATCCGAGTACGAGAAGGAGCACGATTACGAGTACTAATATGCGCGCGGCCTGCGAAAATGTGGCTGTTTAGCAACACGGATTGACAGCGGGACCGACTATTTCCGTTCCTGTACGAAGATGTGAACGCCCTTTTTGTTGCTGCAGATTACGTCGGGGAGCTTGTCGCCGTTGAGGTCGGCGATTTCGAATTGGGTGCCTACGCCTGAGTCGTGGTCGAATTGGTGTTTAATCCAGGTGGGCTTGTTTCCATCCTTTTTGAATTCGAACCAGCACATGACGGCGGGCTCGCCGGCGCCGTTGTCGCCTTTGGGGCCGTGGGCCCACCAGCGTTTGCCGGTGACGAAGTCGAGTTGGCCGTCGCCATTGATGTCGACGACCATCAGGCTATGCGTCTGCGAGAAGGACTTGTCGATTTCATGCTTTTTCCATTCGCCTTTGCCGACCTGTTCGTGCCACCAGATGCCGTAGTCGTGGGGTGAGGAGCTTAAGACGTCGGCATCACCGTCGCCGTCGAAGTCTTGGACGTACATGTGCGCCGCGCCGCCGAAGGGGGCGGGGTGATATTTCCAAAGACCTTCGCCGGGCGAAGCTGGGGCCTCCCACCAGCCATCGGCGGTGAGAACATCGTTTCGCTTGTCGCCATTGAGGTCGCCGAAGCCGAGGCCGTGGGAGTACTTGGTGGTGCTGGGGGCGGATTTTTCGGAGATCGGGGTGATTTTCCAAAGGGCGGTGGGGTCTTTGTCGGGGCGGGCGATGCATTGGTAGCGGGTTGCGGTGTCGGCATCTTTGGTGTCGCTATTGGTCGCGCACAGCAGTTCGGGCTTGCCGTCGCCATCGATATCGACGATTGCGGGGCTTTCGTTGTTGGTGACTTCGAGGAGCGTGTGCTTCTTCCACGGCCCTTCTTTGCCTTGGGGATTTTCAAACCACCAGGTCGGCGTGCCGGGGAAATCGACCACAATCACATCGGTCCAGCCATCGCCATTGAGATCGCGCGTGAAGGTACAGAAGGCGTTGCTGTAATTGTTGGGATCGTATTCGGGCGCCTTTTCGGTGATCGGGTGCATTTTCCAATCTGGCGCGGCGTACCAGACGTAGCCGGCTATGACGTCCAGCTTGCCATCTTTGTTGACGTCGCCGACGGCGACGCCTTCGGAGCGGAATTTGCCGTCGAGGATCGTTTTTTTGAAGGTGACTTCTTGCGAGAAGGAGGGAACTGCGGTCGCCAAGGCGACGAGTGCGGCAGTGAGGAAGGTTTTTAGTAGCATGGTTGGTCTTTCAGAGTGAGAGGAGGTTGGCCTCGTTGGAGTTCCGCCTTTAGGCGGCAGGATGCTTGAGTCGATTCGACTCTTGCTCATTCCGCCTAAAGGCGGTACTCCAACGAAAATTACTTTTTCTCGAGCGCGATCCCAAAGTCGCCGGACATGCTTCGCAGCACGCAATGAACGTGGTTGGCTGGATTGCCTTCGGCGTCAGGCTGGACGTTGACGAATTCGATCAGGAAGGTTTTGCCTTGGATTCGATAATAGTGGCCGATGCCGGGCTTCATGGGGCCGGCCCAGGCGAAGTGGATGTCGTCACGATCCCCTTTATAGATTTCTTCAAATTGTTTGCCCGCGACGTCCTGCGGCAGATTGCTTAAATACGTCACGATGATCTGTCCTAGGATCGTCTGCTGGTCTTCATTCAAATCCCGAAAGGCGATTCCCGCCGGCGTTTCCACTTTGGGCTGCGGTTGTGCTGCTTCGCGAAGCTCCGCCGGCGCTTTCTCTGCGATGATCGCTTTCTTTTTCTGCTCGTCGTTCAATGATTTAACCAGATCAAAAGCCAAAGTTTCCTCGGCCGCGAGAATGCGAGTTCCCTTGGGCGTCTTCGGCGCTTCGGGAATTGCGCTCATCACCTCAGCGGGATTGGAGCAGAGGGCGAGGGGCGAGGCGCTGAGGAGTTTTTCGCCTTCGACGACAAAGTTGAGCGACATATGGTGTCCCTCGATGCTGAGGCCCCATTTTTTTCCAGCCTCTGGTTTGCCGAAGACTGTGAAGTAATAACGCTCAGGGTCACGAAGGGGCGTTGTTTCCTTTTTCTTGGCTTGGACCGCTTTGAGAAAAATCTCCAGGTCCATGATCGTGGAAACTTTTTTGTAGCCCGCAGCGCTGAGGCAAGCGGACAGCAGCTTGTCGGCCGACTTGCGCTGCTCTGGGGTCATCTCGCGGACTTGCAGACCCTTGCGGGTGTCTTTGGGGATGAAATGCCAATCGACGCGGTTGGTTGCGTCATACTCGAGTTGGGCTTTGGCGAGTTGATCGGGTTTGAGCCCACCGAGCCATTCGGTGGCGCAGGTGGTCATCTTTTGCGGCGTTGTCGCGGTGAGTTGCCAAGCGGCGCCGCTGGCAATCGTGAGAAGGGAGAGAGACGCCAACAAGGTGAATAGTGCGGCTCGGCGCATGAGGAGAGGTCTCGATCGCGGGTGGGAGAGGGATTGAGGGCCCCTGAGCCTACTTCCCCGCGTGGCGTGAATCAATCGACCCACTGATTGGGATTGCGCGCCCGCGTTTAAGAATCCGCGTCTGGATAGGCAACTCGGAATGATTCGGCTGGCGGTTTTAACTCGACACCGGCGAAGACCTCCGACATTGGCAGGCTTAGGTTCAGGGAAGCGAGATTAAAATTTTGATTTAAGCCTTCAAAGGAACGGTAGAGCCAAGTTTGATCAGGCTGCCTGATGTAGCTCTCGATGAACGGCTTGTCTTGGGCGACGAGTACGTACTCAGACAGACTTGAGATTTTCTTGTAGAGTTCAAATTTGGTCGTGCGATCGTGCAATTCGTTCGAAGGCGAGAGCACCTCAAAAAGCACTTTTGGGTTAATTAACGCATTTCGTGGTTCCAATGGGGAATATTGGGGATCGTCGCACACGATTAGCACGTCTGGATAAGTGTAAGAAGTCGTACCCTCAACCTTGACACTCTGATCGCTTGAGCGTGTGCGACATTTCCCGCCCCACAACTTAGCTCCGATTCGCACCACAAGATTCTCTTTGATCTGGTTGTGATTCGGGCTGCCTCCGACCATCGCGAACATTTCGCCATTGTAAAATTCGCTGCGAAAATCGGCCGCTTCTTCTTTGGCCAGATACTCGGCTTCGGACAATTTTTCTTTGATGACGGCGGACATGGCGATGCTCTCCTTGAAGCTCCATTTTGACTGACGGAAGCAGAAAACGCCACCGGGAAAATGACTCGCCATTGATGAGTCCTCCAACTGGCTGCGGGGTGTTACAATGAATCAGCGTCACAATCGATCAGCCACCTCAGGCCGCATTCATCACTTCTAGTTCGGGCCGTCGCCATGCCAGTTCAGATGGAGTTGTCTCGCATCATCATTAGCGAGATTAACGAGAATCAGGTGATTTTGTTGCGCGAAGTCGAAGGTGATCGGCAGCTTTCGATTTTGATTGGCATCTTTGAAGCGACGAGCATCGACAAGCGGGTGAAGCATCGGCCCAATGCGCGCCCTTTGACGCATGATTTGATTGTCAACGTTATCGAAACGCTGGGGGCGGAGCTCGATAGCGTGGTGATTTCGGAACTGCGCGAGCATACCTATTTTGCGAGGCTGAGACTTCGGAAGGATGGCGAGCTCATTGACATTGACGCCCGGCCTTCGGATGCGATTGCGATTGCGGTGACTTGCGATCCTCCGATTCCGATCTATGTGGCGGAAGAGGTGCTTGAGGAATCGGCGACGTGACTTCTTTAAGGTCGGCCTCGACCTGGCGGGCCTTCGCTTCGTCCACCATCCCGCTCACCGCCACGTTCGGCTCCGGCGGAACGAGCCTCAAAAACCTTGGCAAGGGATTCCAGTTCACTGAGTTCGATGGTCCCATCGGCATTGGTATCGATGCGTTTGAGATTCTCTTTCATTGCGCCGGTGAGCTCTTCGGCGCCGATTTTGCCATCTTTGTTGACATCTTGTTGTTCAAAAACTCGCTTCGAAATCATCGCGAAGAAATTTCCTGGCATGCCCAGGTCGCCAAGTCCGCCGCCCCGCATCTCGCCGGGTCGGCCGCCTGCGAAAGCGCCGCCTCTTCCGCCCGGTGGACCGCTTCCAATTCCAGCAGAGAGTGTTTTTTCGATTTCGGTTTTGGTTAGCGCGCCATCTTTGTCGGCGTCGGCTCTTTCAAAGAGTCCTTGAAGGCGCTCGGGCGCTTCTTCCTTGGTGACCTTTCCATCCTTGTTGGCGTCAAAACCCATAATCGTCGCGATCAGCCCTTCAGAATTCCCCGCTCCACCGGGTCCGCCTTGGCTACCAAAACCTCCAGGTCCACCTGGTCCACGTGGACCGCCTGGGCCGCCGCCGCGCATTCCAGCGGGACGGAGTTCCTCGACGCTGATGACGCCATCGCTGTCGGCGTCTAGTTTCTTCAACTTGGCTTCAGCATCTTTGAGCTCTTCGGCTGAGATCTGGCCATCGCCGTTGGAATCGAGGGCGGTTTGCAGAATGCTGGCGGGAATTCGACCGACGCCACCGCGCCCGCCGCCTCCCTCGCTGGGGGGCTGGGCAGATGTCGCTGAAAACCCGCCAAAGCAAGTCACTAAAGCCAATGTCAGACCCAAACGCCGTCGCATTTCGTGTTCCTTCTATTTGAGCAAGAGCCGCCCAAGTCGGCGTAGTATACCGCGATCCAACCCGAGTTTGCGAACGTTGTTTCGCAGGCTCGTCGGCAACCTAGTTCAAAATAACAACGTCTACAGCTTCCTATTGGGAGAGCTTGCTTCCACGACCATATTAAGGCAGATACACTACTTGGCTCCCCGTTCGTTATTTGGAGTCGCCTTATGTCTTTATCGAATGGCGACATTGTTCGCCGGTTCTTTGAGATGATCTGGAATCAACGTCGCCCCGAATTGATTGGTGAGTTTTTGACTCCAGAAAGTGTGCTGCATTCCGATGAGGGGGATGTGGTGGGGCCGGATGCGTTTCTTGCTTTGCAGTATCAA
Source organism: Pirellulaceae bacterium (assembly GCA_046595915.1). Lineage (GTDB taxonomy): Bacteria > Planctomycetota > Planctomycetia > Pirellulales > Pirellulaceae > JBKJSI01. Next base: position 8,982 of record JBKJSI010000079.1, on the reverse strand, counting down.
CCCTTCACCGCGGCGTTTCCCGATTTGCACGTGACGCTGCATTTGGTTTTGGAGCAAGGGAAGGAAGTTGTGGTGCGATGGACGGCGGTTGGCACGCACAGCGGCGATGGGCTCGGGTTTGAGCCATCGAACAGGCAAGTCGAGTTTCGCGGGATTACTTGGATTCATGCGGATGGGGACAAGTTTGGCGAGGGTTGGCAGAGTTCGAATATTGAGGCGACGATTCGGCGGTTAATGCCGAACGAGTGAGCCATTTTGGACAAAAGTTGCACTCCAAGGTTTAGTAGTTAGGATGCTCTCACCGTACTCCGTTATAACCGGCTCTGGAACCGCCGCAGATGCTTGCGAAACTTCATGCATTTTCGCTTCTTGGGATCGACGCGCTGCCTGTGGAGGTGGAGGTCGATGTCTCGGCTGGAGCCATGCCGAAGACGATTCTTGTTGGGCTGCCTGAGGCCGCGGTGAAGGAGAGTTTGCACCGCGTTGAGCGGGCGATGGTAAATTCGGGGTTTATGCGAGTCAGTGACAAGGTGGTTATTTCGCTTGCGCCTGCGGATTTGCCGAAGCAGGAAGCTTCGTTTGATTTGTCGATTTCGCTCGGGCTTTTGGCGGCGTCGGGGCAGATCTCGGGGGAGCTGTTTGATCGCTATGCGGTTGTGGGCGAGCTTGCTTTGGAGGGGACGACGCGGCCGGTGAAGGGCGCTCTGTCGATGGCGATGGCGGCGGCGAAGCAGCGGGACTTACGAGGGATTGTTTTGCCGCGCGAGAACGCAGCGGAGGCGGCGGTTGTGGAGGAAGTGGAAGTGATTGCCGTTTCGAGTCTTGCTGAGGCGGTGGGGTTCTTTACCGGTGCGATTACGATCGAGCCGACGCCATCGCGGATTGGCGAACTCTTCGCAACGCTCTCGAAATATGACGATGACTTTGCCGATGTGCGCGGGCAGGAAATGGCGAAGCGGGCAATTACGATTGCCGCGGCTGGCTCTCATAATTTGTTGATGATTGGACCGCCGGGGTCGGGAAAGACAATGCTTGCGAAGCGGGTGCCATCGATTTTGCCGACGCTCTCTGCGGCGGAGTCGATCGATACGACTCGGATCTATAGTGCTGTGGGCCGGATGCAGCCGGGGCAGCCGCTTTTGGCTCAGCGGCCTTATCGAAATCCGCATCATACGATTAGCGACGCGGGGCTCGTTGGCGGCGGGAGCATTCCTGCGCCGGGGGAGATTTCGCTGGCGCACAATGGCGTCTTGTTTCTCGACGAGCTTCCCGAGTTCAATCGCAAGACGCTTGAGGTGTTACGGCAGCCGCTTGAAGATGGAACGGTCACCATTTCGCGGGCGCTCAGCAGCGTTACCTTTCCTGCTGATTTTATGCTTGTGGCGGCTTTGAATCCTTGCCCTTGTGGGTATCGAAACGATCCACGTCGCGAATGTCATTGCTCGCCGCCGCAGATTGAGCGGTATATGGGCAAGATCTCGGGGCCGTTGCTGGACCGAATCGATATTCAACTCGAAGTGCCCGCCGTGCCCTTTCAAGAACTATCTAACGAGCGGGCAGGGACGTCGAGCGCGATGATGCGGGAGCAGGTGAGCAGCGCGAGGGCGATGCAGAAGAAGCGGTTTGCACGTTCGCGAACGGTGACGAATTCCCAGATGAACGCTCGGCAGGTGCGCGAGTTTTGCAAATTGAGCGAGGCTTGCGTGAACCTCATGAGAGAGGCGGTGCAATCGATGGGACTCTCCGCACGGGCGCATGACAAGATTCTGCGAGTGGCGCGGACGATCGCTGATTTAGAAAGTGCGGAATCGATCGGCATGGAGCATTTGACGGAGGCGATCAATTATCGAATGCTGGACAGACAAAGGTGGAGTTAGTGAGTTTCATGTTTGGCGTTTCGATATTCCCATCTTGCAGTTGAATAAGAAGGACCGCAGCGGCAAGCGGATCGTGTCCCCGAGCCGATGTGGCGCAAGCCAGGCAGCGGCGCGTCGCGCGGGAACGAGTGTTGTTCCCGCAGAAAAATAATGGGTCAGCGAACTTCTCTCCGTTGGTCGACTTAGCGTGGGCGGGTGGCGCTGAGGTGGGTTGTTCCTTCGAGGCTAATGGCGGAATCGATGAGGGTCATGAACTCGCGGCGGTAGCCGTGTTTGTCTGAGCCAACTGCGGTTTGGGCCCATTCTTTTACGGCTTCTAGCGTCACGTCGCCTTTTTGGTCGGAGTTGCGGAGGAGCATGCCGAAGGCGGCTACGGAGGTGGCCCAGCGGAAGTCAGCGGAGGCTTTTCCGAAGCCGGTGTTTTCGTCTTTGAGTGGGAAGGAGAGTTCGGTGCTGACGTCGCCGTCTGGTTTTTTGTAGCGGAGTTTCACCGTGAGGAGTTCATCGCTGATTTCAGTGTTGGGGCTCGCTGTCGTGGTGGGCTTTTGATATTTGAGGTCGGGAGTGGCGCCGGGCACGGGTAGGCCGGCGGGGATGACTTCGTAGAGGGCGGTGACGGTGTGACCCGCGCCGATTTCTCCGGCGTCTTTCTTGTCGTCGGTGAAGTCTTGGGCGGCGAGCATCCGGTTCTCGTAGCCGACGAGGCGATAGGCGGCGGCTTTGGCGGGGTTGAATTCGACTTGGATTTTTACATCCTTGGCGATCGTCACCAGCGTGCCGGTCATTTGTTCGACGAGGACTTTTTTCGCTTCGAGCGGCGTGTCGATGTAGGCGTAATTGCCGTTGCCCTTGTCGGCGAGTTGCTCCATCGTGGCGTCCTTGAGGTTGCCCATGCCGAAGCCGAGGACGCTGAGGAAGACGCCTGTCTTGGCGTTTTGCTCGATGATGCTGGTGAGTTGGCTGCGATCAGTGACGCCGACGTTGAAGTCGCCATCGGTGCAGAGGATCACGGGAGTGACTCCGCCTTTGATGAAGTGATCGACGGCGACTTGATAAGCCTGCTGAATGCCGCTGGCGCCGTTGGTGGAGCCGCCTGCTTGGAGGTTATCGAGCGCGGCGAGGATTTTTGCCTTCTCGGTTCCCGAAGTCGAGTCGAGGACGAGGCCGCTGCTGCCGGCATAGACGACCATCGCGACGCGGTCATTTTCGCCGAGCTTTTCGGTGAGCATTCGCAAAGAGTGCTTGACGAGCGGGAGACGATTTTCGCCTTGCATGGAACCCGAGACATCGATCAAGAAGACGAGGTTGCTGACGGGGCGGGCGTCATCTTCCATGACTTTGCCCTTGAGGCCGATGCGGACGAGGCGATGCTGTGGATTCCAGGGGCAGCCGGCGACTTCGGCGCTTGACGCGAAGGGTTTGTCGTCGGTCGGCGGGGCGTAGTCATACGAGAAATAGTTGACGAGTTCTTCAATACGCACCGCATCCGCGGGCGGGAGTGCCTTTTGAGTTAAGAAGCGGCGGACGTTGGCGTAAGAGGCGGTGTCGACATCGATGGAGAAAGTGGAAAGCGGCTCTTCGAGGACGCGGGCGAATTTTTTCTCGGCTACTTTTTCGTAGGCTTCGCCGCCGGGGACGAAGCGATCGTCGTAATCACGACCTTCACCGTCCGCCAATCTCGATTTCTTCACGCCACCTAGCAAAATGGTTCCGCCATCGGGGACGCTGGTCATTGCTTCTGAGGGGGATCCGCCCGCGCCGCCCGCCGTGCTGGGATCAAAACCGCCAAAAGCGGGCCTGTCACTTCCAAACTTTGCGTCACCAGACTGCGGGCTTAAGTCCGCCTTACCGCCACTTGGCGTTGGACTTGCTTCGCCTTGTAGCTCTTTACCGGTGACCACTCGACCACTGAATGTGAATGGACTCTCTTTAGCTTCGCCTTCTGGTTTTGTTTCGCGTTTTTTCGACTGCTCGGCTGGGGGATAGGCCGTCCAACCCTGCGCTTCGTCCTTGGCAGCTGGTGCGCTTGCTGGCGCAGGTTTAGCTGCGACCGGAGTGCTGGGTCGGCCGCAGCCATAGATCATGGAGGCCAGCAAGGCCAATCCCAAGATGCACCAATTCCGATTCCTCATCTCGAATCCCTCCCCAGAGTTGAGCGCCAGCTTGCCGGCAGTCCGGAAATGCGGGCGAAATACGAAAAATCTATGCCGAAGTGAAGTCGGACGCCGCCGTTGGAGCAGCCAACTGTATGCGCACAATCTACTGGGCGTTTAGCAGCGACCGCCAGCTTCTTTACAATCTGTTTACTAGAGAACTCGCTTATTAGAGACCCGTCGCGGGTCATCTATTCCATCTGACGCGGAGAACTGTTGCGAATTACCAGGCGCGGGATTTTGGGCGAAAGATGTTGGAACGACTAATGAGGGTCTCATTTGTAGGCGAGACTGCTCGCAGTTCGCTGGGGGCCTGCGTTGGTCGACCCCAGGCACCCCCCGTCGCAATCCCTCGCTTACGCGTCGGGTTAGGATAGGGGGGCTAAGCTGAATAGGCTGCGATGGCGGCAGCGGAGGCTTGGCCTTGGGGGGAGACGTTGACTTTGAGGAAGCCGGCGCCGGGGCTTGTCCCAAACTTGGCGTTGACCGTGATCGCGCAATCGGGATCGGGTGTTTCGTAGTTGAGCGTGGGGAACAGCGATTTGTTTTTGAGGGCCATCACGCTGGCGGCCATTTCGACAAAGCCGCTGCCCGCGCCGAGGTTGCCGAAATAACTTTTGGCGGCCACGACAGGTGTTTTTGCGCCAGCCAGCACGTCGTTAATGGCTCGCGCTTCTTCGGCGTCGCAGGTGGTGGTGCTGATCCCATGTGCATTGATGTGACCAACATTGGTTGGCTTCCAGTTGGCCTTGCGCATCGCCATTGCCATGGCGTTTTTCATCGCAACGCGTAGGTCAGCAACGCCATTTTTGTCGAGTGCGGAGGAGCCGCCGTGACCGACGATTTCGGCCAGGATCGGAGCTCCTCGCTTCTTCGCGGTTTCGAGTTCTTCGATGACGAATGCGCCTGCGCCTTCTCCGAGGACGACACCGGAACGGTTTAGATCAAATGGCCGGGCGAGTTTTAGTGGGTCTGCGCCGGTGGCATGCTGTTCTTGCAGAATCGTATGCAGCGAGCGAATGATATGGACGCGAGTGCCGGTTGCGCCGGTGAGCATTTGGTCGGCGTGGCCGCGGACGATTGTTTCGTATGCTTCGCCTAACGCGAGACTGGGGGAGGCTTCACGGAGTGTGAGTGAGTTATTGGGGCCGCGTAAGTCGTTAAAAATTCCGACGTAACAGGCGGGCAGATTGGGGAGATATTTGAGCAGCCAGAGCGGCTCGACCTTGGGGCGGCCAAGCTCACCCCATTCGGAAAACTGAAACTTGCCATTCGCGTCGCGACAGGCGTTAATCGCTTCGACAAACTCACCAGGCGGGGAGAGGATGTAGTCGCAACCATAGACGACGCCGAAACGGTCGCGATTGCATTCTTCGAGTTTGACTTGGGCGTCGTTAAGCGCAAGCTGCGCAACTGCGAGGCCCATTTGCATCTCGCGACACATCGCTTTGAGCGCTTTACGGATATTCTTCTTTTTCTCTTTGTCGAGAGGGCCAAAGTTATCGATCTCGCCTTTGAATTCGTGAGCCTCGCCTGCGAAGGGAGTTGGCAAATGTTCGGTGGGAAACATAGTGAGCGGCCCGATGCCGGAGCGTCCTGCTTGGAGCGCATCCCACATCGCCTCCTTGCTGCTTCCTATGGGGGAGATCACGCCCATTCCCGTAATGACGACTCGCCGACCGCTGCTCAAGTTATTTCTCACCAAAAGATGACCGTGCAATGACGGGGATGACTGTCATTTACTAGTTCGACGCTTCCATTCACGCTAATTCGCTGCTACTCGGAGCGCGTCCTATCTTAACGTCTCTCGTTGCACTCATAGGATGCCAGACTGCCGGAATTGCCGTAAGCAATTGGCAGCAAACATTTTAGGCTGCCTGGGCTTGGGCGTCGAGCGGTCAGCTGATAGTTGGATTTATCGCGATACCCTCGGACGGGACGTCAGATTGGAGGGCGATCTGTTTATAGTGTGCGCTCCAGCTGCGGAACTTGCTAACCTTGCTACTTATTTGAGTGAATTGAATGAAGCCCTGTCTTAGCCAAGTTTGCTCTCTTTCGTCACCATTTGACAAGGACATTGAGGACTACGCTGCCGGCCAATGCTTTGCCATCGAGGCGTGGTTTACCAAGCTCGAGAATTATCTGAACGCCAACTCGAATTCGGCGCTGACGGATCTCCTTGCTAAATATTCCGTCATCCTGCCAGTCGCCAGTTATCAAGGCGGGCTCTTGGCGAGCCAAGGCGCGCAACGACAAGTGGCGTGGGCTCTTTTCGATCGACGGCTGGAAATTTGTCGCGACTTGGGAATCGGTACGATCGTGGTTGCTTGCGACGCTGCGGCGCCGCTTTCGCAAACGGATATTGAGCGCGTACAGGTTTCGCTCGTGCAGGTTGCTCAGCGCGCCGGAATGAACGGGCTGAAAGTCGCGCTTGAGTTTCAGTCTGCTTCGGCGCTGGGGAACAATTTGCAGACGGCGGCGGCGCTAGTGGCCGATGTGGCAAGTCCTCACTTGGGGATTTGCCTTGATGCGATGCACTTTTTCACCGGACCGAGCAAGACTGAAGACCTGGCGTTGTTGAACAAATCGAATCTCTTTCATGTGCAGCTTTGTGACCTTGCCGATACGCCGCGCGAGCTGGCGACCGACTCGCAGCGCATCCTTCCTGGTGATGGTGATTTTCCAATGGCGACGATCGTCGATCACTTGAAGCGAATCGATTATGAGGGCTATGTGTCGGTCGAGTTAATGAATCCGCAGATCTGGCAAATCCCGCCTCGGAGCTTTGGCGAGATCGCGTTAACGGCATTGCGCAAAGTCTTAGGTCAAGCTTCGATGGGTTAGGTGGAGTTTGTCGACAAGCTCGCCTCGCGCTCAAGGATCATTCGGCGCGACCCGCTCTTTAGGCGACCTTTTCGCGATCCGTGCAAGGCGTTGAAGCAGGGTGCGCACTCTTGGCAGTAGCGTAAAACGTCGAATTTGTCATCGGATGCGCTCTGTCGCGCCAACTCCGCGCGCTGGAGCGATCGACACTCTCCGATTTTCGTGTCGAAGGAAAGGATGACTACCTATGTTGATTCCGTTTGTGCCTCTGCGGGTGGTGGCGATCATCGTTGGCGCCACGCTGCTGATGCTGCTTTATGGGCATGTTGGCCTTGGTGAAGAAACGTCCAACGACGTCGCCAAGCCTGCCGAACAGCATCGTTTTTATAACAATGGAGCGGGATGGTCGCCGCTGGTTTGGGGAGCGCCTGATGGCGGTATGTATCCCCGCCGGCAATTTGCTTCGCCTACCGTGCATCGCTTCTGGTTTGGGGCGCCGTACATTCAGACGATCATTGCGCCGTCGCCGGGAAGTTATTGGGCGAGATCATTGAATCTCAAAGACAATGAAATCTACTATCGCTACCATGTGCCGCCCGGTTACGAGCGATTGGGCTGGACGCATGGGATTGGATACGCCCCGAAACAGGGCGGTATGAGTTACGGGCCGAATGTTTATCCAGAGCGTCAGGCGGTGATCGTCGGCACTCCGCAGCATCCGCAGTACTCCGGCGAGGCGACTGGTAGCTATCAGAAGTTATTGCATTTTGAAGGCGCGCGGGGCTCGACGAATCGCGAAGTGAAGGCGGCTGAGCATTATGTTGCCTTGGGCGATGCACATTTTGCTAAGGGAGAATTCAACCAAGCGCTCAGGCAGTATCGCCGAGCAAGTGAAGCTGCGCCCGATTTCGCGGCGGCCTTCTTTCGGCAAGGCATTGCTTATGTCGCTTCGAATCGAAGCGATTTTGCAGCGGCTGCATTTCGTCGTGGGCTGGGGCTCGACCCGAATTGGAACGAAACCCGATTTGATCTAGCGGGACTCCTTGGCGATTCATCCGCCAAGTATGACGAACATGCTGCGACGCTGCGCGTGAAAGCGGAATCTCGGGCTGCCGATGCAGATTCCTACTTTACGCTTGGAGTCATTCACTTTTTGAAGAATGACGACCAAGCCGCCCAAGCCTATTTTGATGCCGTTTATCATCTCGGCGGCAAGAATGCCGGGTTCCTGAATGGGTTTCCCGCTGGAACTCGTGGGCGCAGTGCGGCAGGCGGGGCTGGCGGCGGCTAGTCGCCGTAACTGTTGCCATTGCCTCGTTTTTTACGATCATTGCGATGCAAGTGTTAATGTCGGATGGCGAACCTTGGTTGGGTCACCCGTCTCCCTTAATTCGCCTCGCGTCTGGTGCTGAATGCGACCAGGCCGCCCTGGCCGTAGCCTGGTCTCTCCTGCCGACACTTTCTCGGCTGGCTAACTGCTAAAAACGACTGGTATTCAAGCTTCGCGTCGTCAATAGGGATTGAAAGGCTCGGAATTGAGGGCTAAGGTGGCCGAATGTTCGCAATGAGCAACGATGCGAATTGTAGATCGGGCGATTAACTCAGTTGGCTAGAGTGGCACCCTTACAAGGTGCAAGTCGCAGGTTCGAGTCCTGCATCGCCCAGTTGTTGTAAGTCTCGCCGAATTCTAGCTTTAGATTACCTCCCCAGGATGGAGAGTGCGGCGTTTTCAAATTCCTTAACCCGGTACATACCGGGTTACCAATTTGGAGGCGTTGTGATGGTCCGCAATCGAAAAGTCATTCCCGGTTATCGGCTCCATAAAGCCTCCGGAAAGGCCGTCGTCACGCTGGGTGGCCGCGACATCTATCTTGGCGAATTCCGCTCTCGCGAGAGCAAAGAGAACTACGATCGCTTTGTGGCGGAATGGCTCGCCTCCGGACGTCGGGCGCCGCAAGTAGAGCCGGTGGCCGAACTCACCGTCGTCGAAGTCCTGGCGGGCTTTAAGCGTTTCGCCGAGCAGTATTACCGCAAAAACGGACGGCCCACCCGGACTGCGAACCATTTCCGACCGATCTACGCCCTGATCCAGTCACACTATGGTCGCGAACCCGCTGCTTCTTTCGGCC
>JBKJSI010000033.1:0-4833 GCA_046595915.1 Pirellulaceae bacterium | reverse complement strand
TGGGCATCGCTGGAAAAATTGATTGGCCGCAAGTTGTTGAGATGATCGAAAAGCACTTCGGCGATTGGAAGCCGACGAAGGCCGAAAGCGTTGTCGAAAAGCCGCCGGTGCGCGGTTACGAACATCTGGCGATGCCTTCGACCCAGACACATATCGCACTCGCTTTTGACTCGACGCCCTATCGCGATCCCGATTACTACCAGCTTCGCGGGGCCATTGGGGTGCTTAGCGATGGCACCAGTTCGCGGCTCTTTAGCGAAGTGCGTGAAAAGCGCGGTCTTTGTTACTCGGTCTTCGCTAACTGCGTTTCGTTGCAAGATCGCGGCGCGGTGCAATGTTATGCCGGCACTTCGACCGATCGCGCGCAAGAAACGCTTGATGTGCTGATCGCCGAAATTAACAAGCTGCATGAAGGCGTGACACCGGAAGAGTTGCGGCGGCTGAAGGCAAAGATGAAAACGTCGCTCATCTTGCAGCAGGAATCGAGTGCCTCGCGGGCAGCTTCGCTTGTCGCCGATTGGTATTACCTCGGGCGCATCCAACCGATGCAAGAGCTTGCCGCCATCCTCGATGGCCTCACTGCTGAATCGATCAATCACTATTTGCGAAATCACCCACCAGGAAAACTAACCATCGTGACTCTCGGAGAAAAGAAGTTGGAGGTGGCTGATGGAGTTTCATGAAGCCGTTCTGCCCAATGGGCTGGAGATCGTCGCCGAATGCAACCTACGAGCCTATTCCACGGCGGTCGGGTTCTTCGTCAAAACCGGCGCACGCGACGAATCGAACGAACTCTCAGGCGTGAGCCATTTTCTCGAGCACATGGTGTTCAAGGGAACGCATCGCCGCTCGGCTGAGGAAGTGAACCGCGAACTCGACGAGCTCGGCTCCCACGCCAACGCATACACGAGCGAAGAGCAGACGGTCTATCACGCCACCGTTCTGCCTGAATATTCCGAACGAACGATCGAGCTGCTCGCCGATATTCTCCGTCCGGCGCTGCGCGCGGAAGATTTTGAGATGGAGAAAAAAGTCATTCTCGAGGAGATCGCTCGCGATCGGGATCAGCCGCCCTATGGTGGATTTGAAAAAGCCGTCGCGATGCACTTTGCGACTCATCCGCTAGGCAAAAGCGTGCTCGGGGGCGAAGAGTCGATCGCGGCGCTCACGCCGCAGCAGATGATGGGCTATTTTGAGAATCGCTATTCGCCTAGCAATATTGTGCTGGCGGCGGCGGGGAAAATTCAGTTTGAAGACCTTTGCGAGTACGCGAAGAAGTATTGCGGCCATTGGCAAAGTGCGGCGGCGACACGGGAACTGGTGCGACCTCAGAATCGGGGTGTGACCGACTTTCTGCTGAAGGAATCATCGACGCAGTCTTATGTTTTGCGGCTCGCTGATGCGCCGGCGGTTGAAGATGATTCGCGATTTGCTTCGCGACTACTGTCGATGATCTTGGGCGATGATAGCGGCAGCAGGTACTTTTGGGAGTTCGTCGATTCCGGGTTGGCCGAGTCGGTGATGATGGCGAATTACGAATATCAGCTTGGCGGCATGTATCTCACCTATGTCGCTGGCCGACCGGAAGATGCGGCTTCGATCCTGGAACGCGTCGCGGAGATGGAGCTTGAAATCGAGCGAGATGGCGTTTCGGATGATGAGCTAGAACGGGCGAAAACCAAAGTCTGTTCCAACTTGGTCCTGCATGGAGAGCGACCGGCTCGTAGGATGTTTTCGATCGGCGGGCAGTGGATCCAGCGGCGAGAATATCGCACGATCCGTCAGGCGGTCGACGAGTATCAAGCAGTGACGATTGATGAGCTCAATGCGCTGCTGAAAGAGTTTCCGCTCCACAATGCCTCGACGCTGATTATCGGCCCCGAATCGGCTCGACCGGCCACTTAAGCCGCGCCAACCGATATGGGCGGCGCAACCTGTCCTCGATTTGGCCTGATTGTGCGGCTCTTGCGGAAAGTGGCTTTGGAGCGTGGGGGTTGCTGGCCGATTTCATCGTTACGAGTGGAATCGGGTCCAAGTGAGGGGATTGACTGTGCTTCGCATCAAAACGCTGTTCATCGCCCTAAGTTTGGTCTGCCTCGCCACTGTCGCCCGTGCGGATGATCCGGCGCAGAACCTGATTCGCTATTTGGGCTTTGGCTGGGGTGACGGGTATCACTCGCAGCGCACTTGGCCGCTTCATTCGAATGCGGCTTGCAGTAATTGTGCTCCGCAGGCTCGATCGCAGCCTACGCCCGCACCGGCTCAGAAGAATGCGCCGCAAAATGCGGAACCGAAATCGCCTTCGGATCGGCCTGCTTTGAAGACGGGGCAGCTACGGTATCCGACTTCCAATAACTCAGCGCAGCGTCGTTAGAGCTGAGTGGGGTTGGGAGCGTCGCCGTAAACCGCTTTCGGGTCGAAGACTTTGGTCGTCTCGGTGAACTCGAGCGTGAGGCCCTTAACTTTCATGTCGTCGCCTACGGGGACTCGGCGATAGAAGCAGGAGCGGTAGCCGACATGGCAACTGGCGCCGCCGGTTACTTCGACGCGTAACCAGACCGCGTCTTGGTCGTCATCAATTCGAAGTTCCCGGACTTTTTGGATGAGGCCGCTGGTCGCCCCTTTGTGCCAGAGGGCTTGGCGGCTGCGGCTGTAATAGACCGCCTCGCCGAGTTCTAACGTTTTCTTCAGCGCCGCTTCATTCATGTAGCCATGCATCAGCAGTTCGCCGCTAGCAAAGTCGGTCGTGACCACCGGGATCAGGCCTTCGGGACCGAACTTAGGCGCGAAATCATTCCCCTCTTCGACCTGTTCGATCGAGAGGCGTTTAGCAAACGCAGGTGCGGACGGCGTTGACATGCAAAATGCTGAGCAAATTGAGTAGAATTGGTAGTTTCCCGAATGGAAAACTACGTCGATCATGGTTTTGCTTTGGCGATTGGTCAAGGCGCCGGATAATAGACTTTTCATTCCCCCAATGAGCCATTTGAATGAGTGTCCCCGCCTTTCCGCATGCTGAGTCTGGTTATCCTCAAGTGCGACTGCGCCGGCTTCGACGAAGTCCTTGGTTGCGGCGATTGGTCGCCGAGAATCGGCTGAGCGTCGATGATCTGATTTGGCCAGTGTTTGTGATCGAGGAGGCGAATAAGCGCGAACCGATCGCCAGCATGCCAGGTGTCGAGCGGTTATCAATCGAGCATTTGGTAGAAGCGGCAGGCGAGGCGAAGGCGCTGGGGATTTCCGCGATCGCGCTGTTTCCTGTTACGCCACCGGGGAAGAAAACCGCCGATGGTCGTGAGGCGACGAACCGAGGGAACTTGATTTGCCGCGCGATTCGAACCGTGAAACGGGCGCATCCTGAAATCGGCGTCATCTGCGATGTGGCGCTCGATCCCTACACGGCGCATGGGCATGACGGTCTATTGAAGGATGGAGTCATTCTCAATGACGAGACGATCGCCGTTCTCTGCCAGCAAGCGATTGTGCAAGCCGAGGCGGGATGCGATGTGCTTGCGCCAAGCGACATGATGGACGGGCGGATTGGCGAGATTCGCAAGGCGCTCGATGCGGCGAATTTTGCTCATGTTTCGATCCTGGCCTATTCGGTGAAATACGCTTCGGCGTTTTATGGACCCTTTCGCGATGCGGTGGGTTCGAAATCGAGCCTAGGCAATGGCGATAAGCGGACCTACCAAATGGATATCGCCAACAGCGATGAAGGCTTACGCGAAGCGGCGCTCGATCTTCGCGAAGGCGCCGACATGATCATGGTCAAACCGGGGATGCCTTATCTCGATGTGATCCGCCGTGTGAAAGATACCTTTGGTGCGCCGACATTTGCTTATCAGGTGAGTGGCGAGTACTCGATGATCGCACTCGCGGCTGAACAAGGATTATTTGATCGTAAGGCCGCAGTGCTCGAAAGCCTTGTTGCTTTTAAGCGGGCCGGGGTGGATGCGATTTTGACTTACTTTGCCAAAGAAGTTGCGCAGTGGTTGAAGGATGGAGTGGTTTAGAGTGCATACCGCTTCGTTTTGACTTAACTGTAGCTTGTCGAAGCCGGTGATTTTGAGACTCCATTGCAATTGCCGCGCAATGCCTGCGAATGGCAACAAATTGTCGCAGTATTCATGTCAATATGACCAGCTAAGTGAAGGTGGTCATTTGGTTGCCCAACCGATAAGATGAGTGCGCAAACTAATCGTGAAAACTCATTTCAACATGCGAATAAGGAAGCAAGATCATGCAAGCGCTCATCGATCATCTCAATGAAATTCTCAAGCACGAATGGACAGGCGTCGCTCAATACTCGCAAGCGGGATTTATTGTCGAGGGTTTTTGGCGAGAAGTTTTCGTCGACAAATTCTTCGGCGATGCGAAAGAGTCATTCGGACATGCCAAGCAAGTGGGCAGCAAGATCGTTTCACTCGGCGGAGTGCCCACCGCAACGCGCAATGAAGTGAAACAATCGCGTGATCTGGCCGAAGTGCTGGCTTTTAGCCTCGCTTTTGAATCGAAGGCCGTGGAGATGTATTCCACTGCTATCAAAATGGCCGAAGAAGTGGGTGACCGACCGCTGGTTATCTTCTTGGAAGATATTTTGAAGGATGAGCAGGAAGGCGTTGAAGAATACACCAAACTGCTGCGAGATACGCCAAGTCAGGCAGCGAAAACGGCGCCGAGCAAACGAAGCGTCAGCGCTTAAATCAAGGAGAACTTAACGCGGCGAAGCCGCAGCGGTTTTTGGTGAAAGGATGGCATTCGTCCGTCAGAATGGTTGGTGCTTACAAACAACTGTTCTGGGGAGAATGCCATGGCGACAGTATGGCGGTT
>JBKJSI010000898.1:0-4342 GCA_046595915.1 Pirellulaceae bacterium | reverse complement strand
CTTGGTCAAAGATCAACATTTCGCAGGATCTTGTGGACAATCACCAAGCGGCTCAGTCAAATTTCTACCCGCGCGTCGTCGCATTGTCCGATGGCCGCGTCTTCTATTTTGGAAAGTCGCGCGAGACGTGGTTTCTGGACCCTCGCGCTGGTGTGACCAATCCATGGACGCGCGGTCCTGACATCACGACGCTCGCCCGACCGTATGACTATGGGACCGCTACCGAGTACGCGCCAGGTAAGATCTTGATTACCGGAGGCCGGCCCGAAGGACAGGCTGACGCGGAGGTGATTGACCTGAATGTGCCTAATCGCCAGTTTCGCGCTGTCAGTTTTATGAATTTGGCGCGGCGGCAGCATAACGCGACATTGCTCCCAGACGGCCGAGTCCTCATCACCGGCGGGCAGCAGGGACCGGAAAATGGCAGCGTTGTGCAAACGCAGTTGCCGACGGAAATCTGGGACCCGGTCACCGAGAAATTTACGTTGCAGAATTCCCTCTCGGTGGAACGACTTTATCACTCCACTGGCCTGTTGATGCCCGACGGAAGCGTGTGGACTGGCGGCACCGGTGAACCGACTCAGGTCGCGAATGCCCATGACCAATCGAACTTTCAGTTCTTTATGCCCTCGTACATTTTCTACAATAATCGTCCCGAGATTACGCTTGCGCCAAGCAAAGCGGGGCTAGGTCAATCGATCTATATCACAGCGAATCGCCCGCTCGAGATCACGTCGGCAAGCTTGATTCGCCTTGGCTCGGTGACCCACTCTCTGGAGCAGAGCGCCCATTTCGTGCCGCTGACATTTACTCAGTCCGCAGGCGGGTTGAAGATCGACATTCCAGCAAGTGCGAATGTGGTGACGCCGGGATACTACTATCTCTCGGTTGTAGACTATCGAGGAGTTCCGTCAGAGTCGAAGATCATTCAGATATTGCCCTCGAGTGAAGCAGCGCTGGTCACGATCCAGGATACGACCGTAACGGAAGGGTTGAACGCAACCGCGAGTTTCCAGGTTCAATTGTCGAAGCCGATGGCGATTGACACTACAATCGGTTATCGCACACTTGCTTCCTCTGCGACTCCCACTGCGGATTATACGCCGATCGAGAGTTCGATCACGATTCTCGCGGGCCAGACTTCAGGTGTGATTAATGTGGGTATTGTGAATGACAATCTTCGCGAGCCAACTCAGTGGTTTGCGGTCGATCTGTTCAGCACAACGAACGGCGTGATTGCCAGCAAGCGTCGCGCGCAGGCGATTATTCGAGATGACGATGGCGAGCTCCCTCCGATCATTTCGATTGCCGATGGCAGTGGTGTGGAAGGGGGCAATGTCTCGCTGACGGTGAGCCTCTCGTCGCCGTCAGCGTCGCCGACGTTTATCCCTTACTTGACCGCTATGGGCAGCGCGACCAATAAGGATGCGTCTCCTCGCGTGGGGAGCATTACGATTCCCGCTGGTCAGACGAGTGGCGTGATCAGCATTCCCACGAAGCAAGACAATGTTTTCGAGGAGGATGAATACTTCAAAGTAAAGATCGTGAACATTCCCGGGATGTTGCTGAGCGATAGCGAGGCCTTGGCAACCATCACTGATGACGATCCGCCGCCAACGATGATGCCTGAGAACCTCGTCGCGCAAGAAGGAATTGGAGTCGACTCGATTGCCTATGTCGTGGTCAGGCTGTCGAACGCCGTCGATGCGACGGTCTCGGTCAACTTTGCAACAAAGAATCTCACGGCGCAGGCGGGTAAGGATTACGTCGCGACCAGTGGGACTTTAGTCTTCGGACGCGGCGAAACGGTAAAAACGATTCCGATCACGATTCTGCCTGACTCGATTCGCGAGGGGACGGAAGAGTTTTATCTGAACTTCAGCAGCGCCACTCGAGCAAAGCTGGCGATCAGCCAGATCAAAGTGAAGATCAAGAACAGCACTTAAGGTCCGGACCACGCCGCGAAAATAACCGTTCGGCGCTCCGCCAGGACCACACGTGTCCGTTTCGGACCTAACGTGTCCGCGCAGCTGAAAAATCGGGGTGATTTCTCCTGATTTTCGCCCTCCACTGATCGGCGCGGACCTAAGGTGTCCGTCCGAATGCGATCCTATATGCATGGCCAACCGACGACCGGTTGGATGAAACGACTTCACCATGCTTGCTAAGCGGCTCATCAAGGAGCCCACACGGAGGATCAGCGATGTCTCAATACTGCGTTCAAAAATACAGTGTCCAATCCGGCCCTATGAAAATCACTGTCCACAGCACTTCGCCGCTGGAAGCCGCGATGGAGTCGCTTGCCTGGTGGGGCGAGCGTGATGTGGCCGTCGCGAATGGTGAACATCGTCATTCGCTTGATGCGGCGGTGGAAGTGAAGTCGCTCGAAGGCGGCCGCCGCCGCGTTCAACGATTCCCCACTTTCTCGCTGCTCGCCGAAATCGCTGGCCGTTCACCGCAGCAAGCTTGGAACGAACTTCTCGATCGCCTCTCGAGCCAAAACTAACTGACCTCTATCTCCTCCCCTTTCTCTCCATCCTCGGCAAATTCCTAAGGACTCAAGATCATGGCTAAGTTCTATGTTGAAAGCGGAAATGTTCGCATCGTTGTTCACGCCGATGACGCTCACAAGGCGGCGATCTGGGCCGTTCATCGCACGATGCAGCAAGTGCTTCCGCCGATGGAAGAGGGGCTCGTGACGGAAGAGGTCGATGTGCTCGAGCCGCCGCGTGTTTTGGGCGACGACATCTTTGTCAGCGAACGGGGCTTCGGCCGACGTGATGCGATGGCGCTGGAGACTTTTGAGATCGTCAAGAAATGGAACCAACTGATGGCTGCCCTCGCGGAACTCGAAACCGTTTCTGCGAACTAGCCAATCCCTCAATTTGAGCGTGAAAATCAGTCTAGGTCGCAGCTAGCGCGACTGCTATCATTGCAGCGCGCAAAAGAGCGACCAGTTAGCGCCGATAAGGATCCAAGGATGGGTGCTTCAACGATGATCAAAACTCTCTTTTCGCCTGCGCGATTGCTGGCCGCCCTCCGTGGTGAGAGCTTTCTGTTTCACTTCCCGAGCGATTTAGGGACGCCGGACCTTTTGCAGTTGGCGATGAAATGCGGCCCAGCGCCGATCGCGGTCGCTTTTGCCTCTCCTGCGTTGAGCCACGTCGCGGCCACATTCTCGGAGGGACTCGCCCTGGGCTTGGCGAAACGTCGTTCACTAGGACTCATGCCGCTCCCCACGGCGCTAAAAAAATCACGCGACCGTGCGGCGCTGGCTTACTTCTCGAACCCTTTCGAGGAAGCCGACCTCCTGCAGCTCTCCCTTTTTGATTCGGAGGGCATCCCGCTGGGCGAATTGGAGCTTCGAGAACTCGTTCAGGGGATTCCGTTTCCGCAGGCAACGCGGCTCACCCCGGCATTGTCGCGACTTGCCGCGTAGAGCATACTCGCGGCACCCTTACCGCGATTATGGCGGTTCTATCCGCATTCTATTTTCATTTGCCAACCATGACGCACCCTTGGATCGCTGATCGCACCACCGCATTTGACTCGAGCGGCATTCGCAAGATTTTCGACCTCGCCGCGAAAATGACCGACCCGATTAACCTCTCGATCGGGTTGCCTGATTTCGACGTGCCGGAGAACATTCGCGCCACCGCGATCGATGCGATTTCCAATCGCAAAAATGCCTACACGCCCACCCAAGGCGTTTCGCCCCTGCGCGACAAACTCCAGGGGCGAATCGACCTCGAACTCGGCCAAGCCGATCGCAAAGTTTTCGTCAGCTCGGGCACGTCAGGCGGCTTCTTGCTCACCATGCTCTCGCTGGTGAACCCCGGCGACGAAGTGATCTTCTTCGACCCGTTTTTCGTGATGTACGACTCAATTACCAAACTCGCGGGCGGTGTTCCCGTCGTGATCGATACCTATCCCGATTTCAAAATTGATGTCAACAAAGTCGCCGCCGCGATTACGCCGAAGACGAAAATCATCTTGCTGAATACGCCTTGCAATCCGACGGGCATCGTTCCCTCGGAGCAAGATGTCCGCGACCTGGCGCAACTGGCCAAGGAAAAGAACATCGTCCTGGTTTCCGACGAACTCTATCGGATGTATTGCTACGACGCTCCGTTCGTGTCGCCTGCGAAATTTAATGATCAAACGATCGTGATCGATGGCTTCTCCAAGAGTCATGCGATGACCGGTTGGCGGCTTGGGTTCGTACATGGTCCCTCGGCGTTGATCGAGGTGATGCTCAAGTTGCAACAATTCACCTATGTGTGCGCGCCGCAGCCCGTGCAATGGGCCGGTATCGAAGCGCTCGATACCGACATGACTTCCT
>JBKJSI010000892.1:0-4751 GCA_046595915.1 Pirellulaceae bacterium | reverse complement strand
CCAACCGTGCAAAATTCATGGAGATAAAGCCCGCCTGATCCAGGTGCTCTCCAATCTCCTCAATAACGCAGCCAAGTTCACTCCGACCGGTGGAAAAATCTCCTTCGAGGCCTTCGTTGAAGACTCCCTGGTCATTCTCAAAATCAGCGACACGGGAATTGGACTGGCGCCCGCGTCGATCGGCAGAGTTTTTGAAATGTTCGCACAAGTCGACCAGCCGCCAACGCGACTACATAGCGGGTTAGGAATTGGGCTGAACCTGGCGCTGCGCCTCATCGAAATGCACGGCGGCGCAATCGAAGCGCAAAGTGAGGGACTTGGCAAAGGCAGCCAGTTCATCGTGCGACTGCCGAGGGAGCGAAGCGAAGTTGGCTTCGAAGGATCGCGCGAGAATTAGAATGTCGACGAGTTCTTGTGGGACAGGCTCCCACCAATGACAGGCGGAAACAAGTGACCAATGACCAATGACCAATGACCAATGACCAATGACCAAGAACGTAAACCCAATCTCGTTCAAACAACCATCCAAACCTGATCATCTTGAGCATCTTGATCACCTTGCAAAAACAAGCCCTTTTTGAAACTCGCTCGCCCTAAGTCCTTTGCAAAATCGAACTTGCCGAACAAGCCCCCGAACGGGCCCCTTCCTCTAGAGCGAGGGCAAGTTGGGCCCCTTGGGCCACTTCGCGAAAACAAGCCCTTTTTCACTCCCTCATTGGGAGAGCCCCGCCCGACGTGGTAAGCTTTGACCCCTCAAAGAACAAAAACTCCTTGACCCCCAAAGGAAATACCCCATGCCTCGCTCGGCCGCCCTAATCCCGCTCCTCTTCCTGTTCGCCATCCCCGCCCCGTTCGCCTTCAGCCAAGCCGTGAAACCCACAACGCTAGTTTCCGGCCTCAAAAACCCCGAATCGATCTGCTACGCCGCCAACGGCAAGCTCTACCTCACCCAGATCGGCGAAGACGGCAAAGATGGCGATGGAACCGTTTCCGTCATCGAGGATGGCAAAGCAACCGTTTTCGCAACCGGCCTCAACGACCCCAAAGGCATCTGCTCGCTGAAGGACACGCTCTTCGTCACCGACAAAACCAAAGTCATGGTGATCACTCCTCAGGGCAAAGTGAGCATCTTCGCGGATACCAAATCCTTCCCCATCCCGCCCCTCTACCTCAATGACATCGCCATCGAGCCCCGCAGCAACGCGATCCTCGTTTCCGACAGCGGCGACCAGAAGGGAAAAGAGGGCAAGGTCTATCGCATCAACCTGCAATCGAAAAAAGTCGATGTTGTGGTCGACACAACGACGATCCCCAGCCTAAAAATCCCCAACGGCGTCGCGTTCGATGGCGAAACGTTTTTCATCCTCGCGGACATGGAAGGCTCGCTCTATCGCGTCAATCTCACCGATAAGAAAGCCGTCAAATTCGCCGAAGGCATGCCCGGGGCTGATGGCCTGATCTGGGACAAATTCGGGCGTCTCTATGTAACAAGCTGGACCACCGGCAAGGTCTACGCGATCCCGCGCCCCGGCAAAGCGCCGATCCAAGTAGTCGAAAGCGGCATCCAGGCAGCAGCCGACGGCTGCGTCACCGCCGATAACAAGACCATTCTCATTCCCGACATGAAAGCCGGCACGCTCTCCTCGATTCCCAATGTGATCCCCGGCTGGGAAGTCGACGAATCGCCACTCGAAATCGGCCTTGAAGTCGCCTTCCAAGATCTGAAATGGACCGGCTGGGACGACGGCTCTGATTCCGGCAAACCCAACACCTTTAGGCCGATCTTCCTAACGCATGCCGGCGACGGCTCGGGCCGCATTTTCCTCGCCACGCAGCAAGGCATCGTCCACGCCTTCAAACCCGGCGACAAAGAAACAAAGATCTTCTTCGACCTATCCAAGAAAGTCCGCTACCTCGATCGCCAAAACGAAGAAGGTCTTCTCGGCCTCGCGTTTCATCCCAAGTTCAAAGAAAACGGCCAAGTCTTCATCTTCTACACCGATGTGAAGGCGAAAATGGCGAACGTCGTCTCGCGACTCACACTCAAAAAAAGCGCCGACTCGATCGATGCGAGCACCGAGGAAGAAATCCTCCGCATCGAAAAGCCCTACTGGAACCACGACGGCGGCACGATCGCGTTCGGCCCCGATGGTTACCTCTACGTCACCCACGGCGACGGCGGCCTCGGCGGCGACCCACATGAGAATGGCCAAAAGCTAACGACCATGCTCGGCAAAGTCCTGCGAATCGATATCGACAGCAAGGCCGATGGAAGGCCCTACGCGATTCCCAAGGACAACCCATTTGTGGGCAAGAAAGATGCCGCCCCAGAAATCTGGGCCTACGGCTTACGCAACGTCTGGCGCATGGCCTTCGATCGCCAAACCGGAAAACTCTGGGCTGGCGAAGTCGGCCAAAACCTGTTCGAAGAAATCAACATCCTCACGCCCGGCGGCAATTTCGGCTGGAGCGTCCGCGAATCGCTGCATCCCTTTTCCGCGAAAGGCGTCGACGTCACCGAGGGAATCACCGAGCCAATCTGGGAATACAGCCACGACCTCGGCCTCTCCATCACCGGCGGCCTGATCTATCGAGGCAAAGCAATCCCCGCCCTCGACGGCATGTACCTCTACGCCGATTATGTCACCAACCGCTTCTGGGCGCTGAAGTACGACGAAAAAGCAGGCCGCGTCGTCGCCAATCACCCCGTCGCCACACCCGCAGTCGCGGTCATGTCATTCGGCGAAGACGAAGCCGGCGAAGTCTACGTCCTACAAACCAGCCGCGACGGGCGAGGAATTTTTAAGCTCGTGAAGAAATAGGATTGCGTGGAGACAATCTCAAAAGCCAAGGCACTAGCGGCTGCTACGTCTTGGCCTTTGCCAATTTCCGAACCCGCTTCCTCGGCGGAATTCGAATTGAGGGCGAAGCATGCAGTTGTAATCCAATCGCTTTGGCGACTTTCAAAATGGTCGCAAAACTAGGATTACCGGCCTCGCCAAGCGCCTTATAAAGACTCTCGCGACTGAGACCCGAATCGCGAGCGACCTTTGACATTCCTTTGGCGCGAGCGATGTCGCCAATGGCTCGCGCAATTCCCGCCGCATCATCAGGCGCCTCAATCAGCCAAGCGTCAAGGTAGGCGGCCATCTCCTCGGGCGTTCGAAGCTGAGCGGCCACGTTGTACGGAACTGTTTTTGTCTTGACGGTAGAGTTTGCTTTGGTTGCCATAATCTTCAATCCTCAAAGGCCCGCGGCAAGCTGTGTTGCGAGTGCTATGTCTCGGTCCTGCGAACTCTTATCGCCGCCAGCAAGCAATACGATCAACTCCTCGCCACGTTTTGTGTAGTAAACTCGATAACCTGGCCCAGAATCAATTTTTAGCTCCGAAATCCCATTCGTAAGATTTCGATGTTTGCCAGGATTGCCATGCGCTAAGCGATCCACTCGTACTTTTGAATTTTTGCTCGCGCCGATCGATCGGCAAGGCTGCTCATCCAGTCGCGGTAGACTTCGGTCATCCGGATCGTCATCATGGGCATTGTATCCTATGGGATACACTCGTCAAGTTTTTTGCTCTTGTTAGTTGAAGTATCAGCTCTTTTCGCTGGAAATTTTGCCCAAGACTGCAACCACCAGTTGTAGCCGACCAGCAGGACAAAAACTGCTTGACTAAGGGCATGAACATGCCGAACAGAAGTCGGTCTTGGTTTGGCCATCATCGCGGCAAAAGCGGCAATGGCGAAGCAAAAAGTCATGGCCCAAAGCAACGCAATCCGCCTTGGCGAGGCATGTTGCACAACGCACCGAACGTACAACCACCAAACCAACCCAACAAGCAAAATCCAACCAGCTTGAATGGACGCCAAAGACAACTGAGGCAATCCCAGAGGACGCTCTGCAGTCAGGTTGGAATAGACGAATGCCGCGACGCAACAGGTAGCCATCCAAAGCAGGGCTACCTTTAGTGGCATCTTCAACGGCACATCTCCATCAAAGCGTCGTGTCACCATCGGCGCCAGACATCATAAACTAGCTTTTAACGCGGACACGATCAATCAGCGACAACGTCTCCCCTAGCGGCGCGCGAATCACCAAATCAGCTTCCGAATTAAGCGTAGTCTCATCGCGATTGATGATGACCAGTTTCGCGCCACGTTCCTTAGCAGCAATCGGCAAACTTGCAGCTGGCTCAACGACAAGCGACGAGCCCAGAGCAATAAACAAGTCGGCCTTGCGAGCCCAAGCCCAGGCGTTTTGCATGATGGTGGGATTCAGTCGCTGCCCAAACGAAATCACGGCATGCTTGAGCAGGCCCGCGCAATCAGGGCAAATCGGCGGAACATTCGTCCGCTCAAATTCGGCATCCCAAGTTTCCGCTGGCCAGCGTTTGCCACACTCGAGACACGACACCTCGCGAGCCGTTCCATGCAGCTCAATCACATTCCTAGAGCCAGCGATTTGATGCAGGCCGTCGATGTTCTGGGTCAGCACTGCGGCAAGCTGCCCCTCGCTTTCCCACTTCGCCAGAGTCCGATGCCCCTCATTCGGCGCCACCTCCGCAAAATCCTTCCGCACCAAAACCTTTTGCCGCCAAGCCTCAATGCGGGCATCTTCATCGTTCAGGAATTCCTGAAAATAGACGACGCGATTACTCGCCCAAATCCCTTCGGGCGAGCGATAGTCGGGAATGCCGCTCTCGGTGCTAATCCCCGCGCCGGTGAAGGCGACAGCGCATTTGGAATCTCGCA
>JBKJSI010000785.1:0-4214 GCA_046595915.1 Pirellulaceae bacterium | reverse complement strand
GAGAAAACTCGTGAGCGATCAAAATATGCGCCGGGAGCGACTTGACAGGTTAAGCTCTTTCAGGGAGGTGCTACCCGATTACGCCTGCGTGACATTACTTCTTTAGCACATGGTCCTCAAAATACCGTGTCATCAGGCCGTAAAGATGTTTCGTCGTTCCTTCGCCCTCGGAAATGCTGTGCGAGCGGTTGGGGTAGATCATGAGCGAAAACTGCTTGTCGTGTTTGACGAACTCGTTGACTAATTTTTCGACGCCTTGGATGTGGCAGTTGTCGTCGCCGGAGCCGTGGATGACTAGGAGGTTGCCTTTGAGATTTTTCGCGTAGGTGATGGGTGAGCCTTTTTTGTAGTTTTCGGCGTTGTCTTTGGGGAGCTTCATGTAGCGCTCCTCATAGATCGTGTCGTAGAGCGACATGTCGGGCACCGGCGCGACCGCGATGCCGGTTTTGTAGAGGTCGGGGTATTGGAGCAGGGCGTGGAGTGTCATGCTGCCTCCGCCGCTCCAGCCCCAGACGCCGATGCGATTGGCGTCGAGATAAGGAGAATCTGCGACGAGTTTTTGGACGGCCTTAGCTTGGTCGGCGGGGGCGAGGATGCCGATTTGTTTGTTGACGATTTTGCGGAACTCGCGCCCGCGGGGAGAGGGAGTGCCGCGGTTGTCGATGCAGACGACGACGGCGCCTTGTTGGGCGAGCATGGTGTGCCAGAGCTGACGGGCGCCGCCCCAGATGTCGCGAACGTTTTGGCCGAAGGGTTCGCCGTAAACGTGGACGATGAGCGGGTACTTCTTGCCTTCGTCAAAATTGGGCGGAAGGATGCGCCAGGCGTCGAGCTTGATTTCGCCGATGTCGATTTGGAGGAATTCGGATTGAGTGGGGGTGAGGGTTTTTAGTTTTTCTTGGAGGGCGGTGTTGTCGACGAGGATGCGTGGTTCGGTGGTCTTCTTGAGGCCGAGCATGCTGACCACCGGCGGGGCGGTAAAGCTGGAGTGCGTGTGAATGGCCCATTCACCGCTGGGGGAGAAATTGAAAGTGTTCCAGCCGCCCGCTTTTTCGGAGGTGAGTTGCTCGACTTTGTTGGTCTTGAGATCGATGAAAAAGATGTGGCGTTCGACGGCTTTTTTGGGCGAGGCGGCGAAGTAAAGGCGGTTGTTTTTTTCATCGAGGAATTCGATATCGATGATGTCGTAGTCGGGGACGTGGAGTTTTTTCGTTTCGTTCGCTGACAAGCTCTTGGCATAGAGTCGGCGCCAGCCATCGAGTTCACTGAGCCACAGGAGCGACTTGCCGCCTTCCATGAAGCGGAAGGGGTTGTCGTTGTTGACCCAGGCTGGATCTTGTTCGAGGAATTTGGTGGAGGTTGCGCCTGTGGCGGCGTTGGCGCCGACGACTTTGATTTCGATTTGGTTGCGATTGAGCTGCTGGATGAGGACGTTTTTGCCGTCGGGTGTCCATTCAATGTGGGGGATGTAGTTTTCGCGCGGATCGCCTTCGGTTTTCATCCAAGTGACAGGACCACCAGTGATGTTGACAACGCCGATGCGGGTGGCGGAATTGACTTCGCCGCACTTGGGATAGGGGATGGCGGTGATTTTGGAGTAGTTGGAATCGGTCGTGTTGATCAGGTGATATTCCTTGACGCCGCTCGTGTCAAATTGCCAGAAGGCGATCTGCTTGCCATCGGGGCTGATGCGGTAGGCGTCGCGGATATCTTGTTCTTCTTCGTTGACCCAGTCGGCGGTGCCGTTGATGATTTTGTCGGCGCCATCGGTGGTGAGGGTGGTGATTTTGCCGTCGGCGAGGGATTCGACGTAGAGATTATTCGCGCGGACGTAGGTCACGCTTTGGTTGTCGGGCGTGAACTTGGCGAACTGGAGCGTTGCGGGCTCGGCATTTGCGCCGAGCTTTTGGAGTTTTTTGGTTTTGCGGTCGAGCGCCCAGTAATCGCCGCGGGTGTTTTGGCGCCAGACGCGCTGGCTATTGGTGTAGATGAGGATTTTCGATTCGTCGGCGGAGAAGGTGAAGTCGTCGATGGGAAGCGGCTTGGTTTCTCCGGTGGGAATGAGCCATTCGGCCGAGATGACTGTTTCCTTTTTGCCGCTGGCGGCATCGGTGCGGACGATGTTTTGGCCGCCGCTGGGGGACTTTTCCTCTTCGACGGTGTAGAGAGCGTCGCCGCTTTTGGCCCATTGGAAGGCGCCGAGCGCTTGGGCCCGAAATTCGCCGCCGCCGAAGAGGCGGTCGATGGTGAGCAGGCCGGGGTTGGTTGCGGCGTCTTGGGCGTGCGTAAACGCGGGGGCGAGGAGTAGCAAGAGGCTGAGGAAGTAACGCATGAAGGCGATCCCATAAGGGGCTCAAAGCTGTGACGGAGCAAGAGTGATGCTAAATTGAGCAGCGGCGGATGTCTATAATCGCATTGAACGAAATATCACAGGAAGCTGCCGTTGACGAATCCACGCAAAAAGAAGTTGCACCTTTCCGCCAGTGAGATCAAATCGCTCGCGCCGGGACACGGTGGTTGCATCGCTTCCGACATGATTACCGTTGACGGGCGTCACGTTGGATTCATGTATCGTGAGGAAGAGGATTTCGAAGGCGACAGTGGCTGGCGATTTATGTCGGGCTACGAGTCGTCAGAGTATTCGGACGACCCCAACAATCTGGCCGTCTACGACGTGAACACGATCGCTAATTACGATCCGAAGATTATCCCTTATCTCGAGCGCCCGGTCGGCTCTGCATTCGAGCGCGAAAATGGCGATGACGAGTTTCGCAAAGTTACCGATTTCGACCGGACTGATGAATAGGGCGGAGACCATTCGCGAAGGTGGCCAAAATCCGCCAGTAATCTGCACGCCAGAACAACTCAAGGCGACTGAAAATGATTGATCCCAATGATGAAATTCTCGAAATCAAGCGACGCCTTTCCGCTCAATTTGGGAATAACGTGCGGCTCATTGCGGAGGAAACGCGCCGGCGACAGATTGAATCTGGTCGCACGGTGATTTCACTTCCCCCGCACCGTGTATCGCCGTCGATTGTTCCTGGCCTCGCGAGTAATTCGAGTGGGTCGCCAGTTGGCTCCAATTAGCGCAGCAGACGACAGCAGTTCTTAAGCAGCAAACGCAGCGCCGATCGGGCGCACGCATTGCGACAACGTCGCAAATTCGACTTCGCCTCGGTCGCGGCGAATGGCCGTGAGTTCAAATAGCGCAGTCAGGTCGCGAAGCGCCCGGTCGTCGTCGATCAGTTGGTCGCCGCGGAGCGAAATCACTCGATAGGGGCTTCGGGCGTCGCGGAGGACTTGGTCGCCGATCGTTCCGTGACTCCACCCGCGCCACCAAGATCGTTGAGCGCCGATGGACCACGTTACCGGCAACACATGGATGCCGAGAGATTGGGCGAAGCGGCAGGCGGTGGAGGAGTCGCGGCCCGCTAGCGGCGACAGCCTTAGCGAGTCGATGCCGTAGGTGCGCAGGAGGTCGAGATTGTCGTCGGGCTCGGCGTCGCGGAGGACAAGCGAGTGGATCGTGATCCCTTGGCTCTCCGCGGCGGATACCCGGCGAGCTAGCTCGCGGGCGAAGCGGGCTCTGCCAGCGGTGGCGCCAACCCAGGTCGCGTCGCCGAGCAAGGCGATCTCATGGGCTAGCGGTGACTGCAGGATCGCTTCTTTGGCGGCCGAAAAGGCGGGGTCGGAAACGGCCCAAGTCATCGGCATGTCGTAGGCGGTGCTGATTTTCAGCAGCAGGTCGGTGTAATCTTCTAGCAGGACCGCGTTTTGCGTCGTTTGCTGGTGCAACGCGAGCTCGAGTTCGATCGTGAAGATGACCTTCGGCAATGATCGTTCCGCGAATGTCATGCTGGGACCGAGCCTCCGCTTCCGAGTGGCGCGTTGATGTGATTGGATTCATCGGCAAGAAGGCGCCGCCTACGCCAGCCTGAGTGAAATTCATCAAGTTCAATCCGTGGATCGCCGCACGGGCTGGGGCGCGCGTGACGGGTGTGAGGTTTCATTCGCGTAAGAGATTCCCTCGCGATGACGCGGCGTGCGGGTTACGATACGGTCATGCGGAAACGACTTCCCAGGGAGGGCGCGAAATGATGAACAACATTCGACTCAGCCGACGGGCGGTGCTCGCGGCGATGACTAGCGGCGCGGTGACGGGCGGCCTCGCGCTTCATCCATCAATGGGACAAGATGCCGCGGGCGACAAG
>JBKJSI010000722.1:0-8257 GCA_046595915.1 Pirellulaceae bacterium | reverse complement strand
GATCATGAAGGGGACCCCGTCCCGCTGGAGGAGGCGGCGATCCGGAAGTCTCCCGAGCGGATCGGTCGCTACCGGATCGAAAGAGTTTTAGGCAAAGGCGGCTTCGGCCTCGTCTATCTCGCTCAAGATGAACAACTGAACCGGCCC
Source organism: Pirellulaceae bacterium (assembly GCA_046595915.1). Classification (GTDB taxonomy): domain Bacteria; phylum Planctomycetota; class Planctomycetia; order Pirellulales; family Pirellulaceae; genus JBKJSI01. The sequence continues at coordinate 8,110 of JBKJSI010000722.1, read as the reverse complement.
GTGGCAGTCAAGGTGCCGCATGCCAAGTTGATCGCAAGTCCCCAGGACGCCGAGGCGTATCTGACCGAGGCCCGCACGGTCGCGAATCTCGACCATCCGGGCATCGTCCCGGTTTATGATGTGGGCAGCACCGAGGATTATCCTTGCTACGTCGTGTCGAAGTTCATCGAAGGCGCTGATCTCTCCAGGAAACTCAAACAACAGCGGCTCCCGTACCGGGAAGCGGCCGAACTGGTGGCGACCGTGGCGGAGGCCCTGCACTATGCCCATAAACAGGGCCTCGTGCATCGGGATATTAAGCCGGGCAATATTCTGATCGGCAAAGATGGCAAGCCGTACGTGGTCGATTTCGGCTTGGCGCTGCGGGAAGAAAATCTCGGTCAAGGCCCGAGGTACGCTGGGACGCCGGCCTTCATGAGTCCAGAGCAGGCTCGTGGTGAAGGGCATCGAGTGGATGGTCGAAGCGACATCTTCAGTTTGGGAGTCGTGTTCTACGAATTGCTGGCGGGTCGCCAGCCGTTTCGAGGCGACACGCAGGCGGAATTGTTCGAGCAAGTCACCAGCTACGAACCCAAGCCGCTGCGACAGTTCGACGATCATCTGCCTAAAGAACTGGAGCGCATCTGTCACAAGGCGCTGGCCAAGCGCGCCTCAGAAAGGTACTCGACCGCTAAAGATCTTTCGGAAGACTTACGGCACTTCTTGGCCGAACAGATGGTGGTCCAAATAGGTGTTTCGCCGGGCGGATTGGCAGTTACTCCCACCCAGGTCGATTCGACCGCCACTCCGACTCCCTTGAGCGGCCTAGGAGTTCTCTCCGACAACCAGCCGATCAAGATTGTCCCCAAGGGTTTAGGATCATTCGATGCCCACGACGCCGACTTCTTTTTGGAATTGTTGCCCGGCCCCCGAGATCGGGAAAGCCTGCCTGACAGCTTGCGGTTCTGGAAGACTCGCATTGAAGAAGCCGACCCCGACAACACGTTTTCGGTGGGGCTGATCTATGGTCCCTCGGGCTGCGGCAAGTCGTCGCTGGTGAAAGCGGGGCTATTGCCTCGCCTCAGCGAAGAGGTGATTGCGGTCTATGTCGAAGCCACGCCCGAGGATACCGAGTCACGACTGCTGCATAGCCTCCGAAAGCGTTGTCCAGCACTCGACGCCAGCTTGAGCCTCAAAGGCACTCTGGCGGCATTGCGGCTAGGCCAAGGCATTCCGGTCGGCAAGAAGGTACTGATTGTTCTCGACCAGTTTGAGCAGTGGCTGCACGCCAAGAAGGAAGAAGTGAACACCGATATGGTGCGAGCCCTACGGCAGTGTGATGGAGGCCGGGTGCAGTGCATTGTGATGGTGCGAGATGATTTTTGGCTGGCGGCAACTCGATTTATGGGTGAGTTAGAAGTTGAATTGCTGCAAGGGCGGAATACCGCATTGGCTGACCTGTTTGATCTTATTCATGCGCAAAAAGTGTTGGCCGCATTCGGTCGAGCGTTCGGCAAACTGCCAGACAATATCAGTGAAACCACGAAAGAGCAGAAGGACTTCATCAAACAAGCGGTCACCGGACTGGCCGAAGAAGGCAAAGTCATTTGCGTGCGGTTAGCCTTATTCGCCGAAATGATGAAGGGGAAGGCATGGACGCCAGCCACGTTGAAAGAGGTCGGCGGGACAAAGGGCGTCGGCGTGATGTTTCTGGAAGAGACATTCAGCGCACAGACGGCACACCCAAAGCATCGACTACATCAGAAAGCGGCCCGTGCGGTTTTGAAGAACTTGCTGCCCGATTCCGGCACGGACATCAAAGGGACCATGCGATCCTATGCCGAGTTGCTGGAAGCCTCTGGCTATGGCAACCGTTCTAAGGACTTCGACGGTCTGATTCGTATTCTGGACAGTGAAATTCGGCTGATCACGCCGACTGACCCAGAAGGCAAGGAGTCGAGCAGTGATTCCGTGTCGCACACCCAAGCGGGACAGAAATATTTTCAACTGACGCACGATTATCTGGTGCACTCGCTGCGAGACTGGCTAACTCGCAAGCAGAAGGAGACTCGAAAGGGTCGAGCGCAACTGCGGCTGATCGACCTTTCAGCAACATGGAACGTCAAGCCCGAAAACCGCTTCCTGCCGTCATGGTGGGAAAACCTCAGCCTCCGATTGTTGACCGACAAGAAGAAATGGACCGAGCCGCAGCGGAAGATGATGGGCAAAGCGGGGCGGGTGCAGGGGATTCGTTCCGCCATTGTCGGTGTGGTGCTGGCAGGCATTACGTTTGCGGGTGTCAGTATTCGCAGTTCGATGCAGGAAAAGGAAAACCTCACTCGTGCCGAAGGACTGGTGGGATCTCTGTTGAATGCCGACACCCCGCAAGTGCCGGTCATCGTGTCCAGCCTGAAGGCTTACCGTGAGTGGGCTGTTCCGTTATTGAGGGAAGAGAATGGGAAGGCAGTGGAAAACTCTCGGCAGAAACTCCACGCCAGCCTTGCCCTCCTGCCGGTGGATTCCACCCAAGTTAATTATCTCTTCGGTCGGTTGCTCGACGCCCAACCCAACGAAGTCCCTGTGATCCGTGACGCATTGCTGCCCCACAAAGACGCCTTGCAAGACAAGCTGTGGGGAGCCGTGGAAGCCCCGGAGAAGGGCAAGCAATCGCAACGACTACGGGCGGCGGCGGCGCTAGCGAAGTACGACCCGGAGAGCGACAAGTGGAAGACGAGCAGCCCGCTCGTTGTCAATGACCTCGTTCAGGAAAACCCACTGTTCCTGGGTCAGTGGAGCGAGATGTACCGCCCCGTGAAGAACTCGTTGCTTGAACCGCTGGCAGTCATCTTCCGAGATCGGAACTCGGAGCGTGCCTCTGAACGAAGCTTGGCGACGAACATTCTTACCGACTATGCTGCCGACAACCCTTCGAAGTTAGTCGACCTGTTGATGGACGCCGACGAAAAGCAGTTCGCCGTAATCTATCCGAAGTTCAAGGAACAGGGCGACCAAGGTCTGCCCGTGTTGACAGGCGTGATCGACACGAAACTACCTACCGACTTGCCCTCCTCGGACGAGCAGCGGGAAAAGTTGGCAAAGCGGCAGGCCAATGCGGCAGTGGCATTGCTCCGCCTGAACCAGCCAGAAAAAGTCTGGCCGCTGCTGAAGCATAGCTCCGATCCGAGGGTGCGAAGTTATCTGATTCACCGCCTTAGTCCGCTCGGCGCCGATGTGGGGGTGGTCATCAAGCGATTGGATGAGGAGCCGGACCTAACTATTCGCCGAGCGTTGATCTTGAGTTTGGGAGAATATGGTGAAAAAGTGGTATCGGCCGAGGCGCGAAACGCCCTATTGCCCAAGTTGCAAGGAATCTATCGAACGGATGCCGATCCGGGGCTTCATGCCTCAGTGGAATGGTTGCTACGGACATGGCAGCAGGAGGCGTGGTTGAAGCAGGTGAACGAAGAATGGGCGAAGGACAAGGATCAGCGAGCGAAGCGTCTGGACAGCATTGCGCAGCTAGTCAAGAAGGATAAAGAGAAAACACCCCCGCAATGGTACGTCACTGGGCAAGGTCAGACGATGGTGGTGATCCCGGGCCCGGTGGAGTTTATGATGGGGTCGCCGCCGACCGAAGAGGGCAGGGTCGATAACGAAGCTCAACACCAGAGGCGGATTGGTCGGACGTTTGCGTTGGCAGCGAAGGCCGTGACGGTCGCGGAATACCGCAAGTATGAAAAGGACTATGGAAAACCTGCCGTATACACCCGGAAGGCGGACCTGCCGGTGATGAGCGTGGACTGGTATCGGGGAGCGAAATACTGCAACTGGTTAAGCGAGCAGGAGGGCCTTCTCGCGGAGCAATGGTGTTACGAGATCAATGAGAATGAGATCAAGTTAAAGGCGAACTACCTGAATCTGAGCGGCTTCCGGCTCCCCACCGAAGCAGAGATGGAATATGCGACCCGTGCAGGTACATTGACGGCCCGCTACTTCGGGGAGACTGACGACCTACTACCAAAGTACGCCTGGTTTAATAAGAATTCCCGAGAGGAAACGTGGCCGGTGGGAATGCTGAAGCCGAATGATTTCGGCCTTTTCGACCTGCATGGGAATATGTTTACATGGTGTCAGGAGAGTTTCGGTGCATATCCTCAAGGGGCCGCCGTCAGCGACGACAAAGAGGCTCCACTAGAGGTCGTTGCCACCGCCAGACGTGTGTTGCGTGGCGGGTCGTTCCTCAATCAAGCATTGAACATCCGCTCCGCCTTCCGTCTCGAATTCGCGCCGTCGAACCGGCTCAGCAGTAGCGGTTTTCGTCCGGCGAGGACGTTACCGATTGTCCCAATTACTCCTTTGCCACTTCCCGAAGGCGATAGAAATTGAAAATTCGGGGGTCTGAACTGCTGCGGAGTGGAAAGAGTCAACTATGACGCGGCGAAAGGGCCAAGAAGAACTGGCGGTCATCATGAAGGCGTAGGATTTTATCCTCTGGTCATGCAATAACACCTGCAATTTTCCGCGCAGCCACACCTGCTGTCTTGAGGTTACGCCTTCATGAGCAGGCGTTCGACGCATGGCTCCTAGCTTGCCACGCCTGCCAGTAAAAGTTCAATTCGTGTGCTGTCGCTCCGGCATTCCTGGTCGCCGCTCGCCTCACGAAAGAGCCTGCGCTCCCGAAAAACCGACGCCCTAATCGAAGCCGTGTGAACGGCGATCCTGACGTCAAAAACGGATTATGACAGGTAAAGCGGATTTGGTTGCGGCAGCCAGTTCTCGACGCCCCCTTGGCAAAAACGCGTCGACGATGCCTAGCCCCCCCGGTAATCGCTCTCGCCGACGCAGCCGGCTATCATGGGGGCCGCTTCTGCATCCGGGAAACTCATGCCTCGCGGCCTGATTCGGGATAGAAATCGACCCTGGCAAGGTTGATGCGCGGCGCCCGTAACCACCGCGGTTGCTCCGCCCATGAACAATGTTCGTGAACAAGTGGGAATAACTGAAATGCCCCATCGTCCCAGAGTCATCGCGTTGGCGACCATGATTTTGATGCAACTGGTGACCGGTTTGCTGGCAGACCCGCCGAAGCCGACCAAGGTTTTCATCTTGGCCGGGCAGTCGAACATGGAAGGGCAAGGCTTCATCGTCGCCGACCGGAAACGAAACGAAGGCCGGGGGAGTCTCGAGTTCGTAGTCAAGGATCCGGTCACGGCGCCGAGTTTCAAGCATCTCGTGGACAAGGACGGCAAGTGGATTGTGCGCGACGATGTGTGGATTTCCTACCTCGACCGCAAGGGGCCGTTGACGGTGGGCTATGGTGCGAAGAACGATCGCATCGGACCGGAGTTGGGGTTTGGCGTCGTCGTCGGCGATGCGTTCGACGAACCGGTGCTGCTCATCAAGTGTGCGTGGGGCGGTAAGAGCCTCGCAGTTGATTTTCGTCCGCCGAGTGCAGGGAAGGTTCCCTACTCGCTCGGCGAGAAAATGGATGCCGCCGTCGCACAAGATCCGGCCATCGTCGGTAAGTATTACCGCGAGACACTAACGCTCACGAAAGCGGCGCTCGCGAATATCAAGGAACAGGTCCCCGGTTCTGACGGCCGTTACGAACTCGCCGGTTTCGGCTGGCATCAAGGCTGGAATGACCGGATCAACGACAAGCACAACGCGGAATACGAAAGCAACATGGCCCACTTCATCCGCGACATTCGCAAAGACTTAGGCGTCGTGAAGCTTCCGTTCGTGATCGCGGAGACAGGCATGAGCGGCCTCGAAGAAAAACATCCCCGCGCGCTGTCGCTGATGAAAGCCCAAGCCGCCGTCGCCGAACATCCCGAATTCAAAGGCAACGTCGCATTCGTCGGCACGCGTGCCTTCTGGCGACCCCCAGAGCAGTCGCCCTCCGGCCAAGGCTATCACTGGAACACCAACGCCGAGACCTATTACCTCATCGGCGACACCCTGGGGAAAGCGATGCTGCGGCTGGTCAACTCAAAGTGATTCGAATTGCGGTTGAATCGACACCGAATATGGCCCCGTCCCCGATCGCTTGTTTCGCCATGAGCTGTGCCTAGGCCTTGCCAAGGGAAAATACTCCGAGTTTAAAGGCAAAGTAAAAGCGGTGGACACGCGCGACCTCTGGCGACAGGCGGATTTGTCCCCCGTGAGTCAAGGCCACCACTACAATCATAACGCCGAGACCTACTACGAGACCGGCGAGCGACTCGGCCGCGCCATGGTCGAATTACTTCAGGCCAAGCAATAAAACACCGGCTTTAGCTCCGCAAAAGCCCGCACCACCTCACTGACAAAAACTACAGCACCGCAGGCGACAAACAGTATGAGCACTATCGCTCCATCTATTGTATTAGCAGCGATCCTGACTCAGGCGACCATGGTGGTCGGGTCGCAACTCGCCTCCGCGCGAGATGCCGCGCTATCGAAACCGAACATCGTCTATATCCTGGCGGACGACCTCGGATACGGAGACGTCGGGTGCTACAACCCGGCGTCAAAGATTCCTACGCCGAACATCGATCGGCTGGCCAAGGAGGGGGTGCGATTCACGGACGCCCACTCGCCGTCCGCCGTCTGCACTCCGACGCGCTACGCCCTGCTCACCGGCCGGTACGCATGGCGGACGCGGTTGCAGCGGAACGTCATTGGCCCGTTCTCCCAGCCGTTGATCGCGCCGCAGCAGTTCACGGTCGCCGAGTTGCTTTCCGGACAGGGGTACGCCACCGCGTGTATCGGCAAGTGGCACCTCGGGTGGGGGTGGCCCAAGCCCGACGACGGTGGCCAGCGGGACTTCACTCAGCCGATTCCCGAAGGGCCGACCATGCGCGGCTTTGATCTCTACTTTGGAACCGATGTCCCGAACTACCCGCCTTACTGCTTCCTGGAGAATGACCGCACGGTCGGCATTCCCTCGGCCGCCGCGCCGGTCGGGCGAGACGCATTCAACATTGCCGGCCCGATGGCGCCAGGCTGGAAACTCGTGGAGGTTCTGCCGGGGTTGGAAGACCGTGCGGTCAAGTACATCGAAAACGCCGCGAAGGGCGAAAAGCCGTTCTTCCTCTATCTGCCTCTGACGTCGCCCCATTATCCGGTCGTGCCCTCGGCGGAGTTCCAGGGGAAGAGTAAGGCGGGCGCGTACGGCGACTTCGTGATGCAAACCGACCATGTGGTCGGCGAGATACTCAGCGCCTTGAAGAACTGCGGCGTCGCCGAGAACACATTGGTGTTTCTCACCAGCGACAACGGCCCGGAAGTGACCGGCGAGGTGAAACCCGGAGCTTATGACCGATTAAAGGAGTTCGATCATTCGAGTATGGGTGAACTCCGTGGCGCCAAACGGGACGCTTGGGAAGGGGGACACCGAGTTCCGTTCATCGTCCGTTGGCCTGAAAAAATCCAGGCGGCGAGCGCTTGCGACGAAACCATCTGCCACGTTGATTTTATGGCGACATTGGCCGCCTTGTTGGGCGTGAAACTGCCCGCGGATGCGGGCGTGGACAGCGTGAACATTCTGCCCGCGCTGCTTGGAGAAATCCGCACTGCTCCACTTAGGGAAGCGACGGTCCATCACAGTGCTCTGGGTAAGTTCGCGATCCGCCGCGGCGACTGGGTGCTGATCCTCGCGCCAACCGGTGATGACAACCGTAAACAAGGCGAACCGGCTTGGTTCCAGAAGGATCGAGGGTACGAACCGCATTCCGAAAAGGGCGAATTATTCAATCTCGCCACAGACCCGACGCAGAAGCAAAATCGTTACGCGACCGAGAGCCAGAAAGTGCAGGAGCTGACAGCCCTGATGGAACGCTACGTGACGGAGGGGCGAAGTACACCCGGGCCGAAGCAGACGAACGACGTGGAAATCACTTGGGATCACAGGGCCGGCCCATAGGCATTGAGGAGACGCCGATTCGCCGTCGTCCCGACCATCGCCTTGGCAGGCGATGGACGAACTACTCAGGAAAAAGGAATCGATGATGACTGTTCAGCCTTGGTTCCCGGTTCACCGCAATGTTGCGTTCTTGGCGGGGCTCTTGGTCGCCGCGTTCTCATGCCTCTCGTCGTCCCACGCTGCCGAGCGCAAGCCGAACTTCTTGTTCATCTACACCGACGACCA
>JBKJSI010000343.1:0-3053 GCA_046595915.1 Pirellulaceae bacterium | reverse complement strand
AATCGGCGAGTCACCCTCGAAAGGCGGACGACCCGCGAAGAGTTGATAGAAGGTCACGCCGTAGGAATAGATGTCGCTCCGCGCATCGATGTCGCGGGCCTCAATCTGTTCGGGGCTCATGTAGAGCGGAGTGCCGAGCGCGGTGTTGTCTTGCGTCAGCTCGAGCGAAATCGATTTCTCAGAGCGAGCTAATCCAAAGTCGGCAACTTTCACTTCGCCGCCGGAAGTGAGCAAAATATTTTCGGGCTTGATATCGCGATGAACGATATTGCTGCGTGCAGCTCGCTCGAGCGCCGAGGCAACCTGCCGCATGATCGAAATCGAAGTCCGCAGGGGCAGCGACTTCTCGCTCTGCATCACCTGCTTGAGATTTTTTCCAAGGACATATTCCTGAGCGATGTAATGGACGCCTTCGATCACACCGACGTCGTAAACTTGAACGATGTTGGGATGGACGAGCGAGGCAACAGTCTGCGCCTCGACTCGAAAGCGGCGGATGTAATTGGCGTCGAGCGCGAGATTGCTACGCAGCACTTTGAATGCGACACGCCGGCAAAGCGAAAGTTGCTCGGCGAGATAGACCTCCGCCATGCCACCCTGGCCAAGTCGCCGCAACAATAAATAGTCCCCCAGCTGGCGGCCCGTCAGGTCGGCGGTCGCTTGAGTCGTATCCCCCGCAATCGCGGGCGTAGCGCTGCTGCCGGAAGCTTTAGACGAGCTGGCGAGTTTGATCGGCGCCGAAGTCGACATGCTGAACCGGGTAAGTAGGAGAATTGGACTTATAGAACCAGTATGCGTGACGATCGCCAAAGCGGCAATCTCATTCGACCGCGTCAGAACGTCGTCTGAAGCGAGAATGAAGGGGCGCGTCAACGCGACTTCGCCGACGCCGAAGTCGCAATAAGGTTGCCGCCGGTAGCGCAATCAGCCATGCCAATAGTGAAATAACCCCGCCTATCCAAATTTCCCAGGGCCGATAGCGAAAAGTCACGCGATGCTCGCCGGCCGGGAGGCATACCCCTCTGAATATGCGATTTGCCCGGAAAATCGTGAGCGGAATCGCTTCTTCGCCGTCGGTAGTTCGCTCTGCAACCCAGCCAGGATCGTAAGCGTCACCTAAGATCAGCAGCGCCGGTTGGTCGAGTTTCAACGAAAATTCAATATGCTCCGGCGCATCGACGAGCCATGTCGGCTCGGTAAGGCTTGGTCGCGGCGCGGAGCTGCAGATTTCTAAAAAGAGAGGATCAGGCGCATCGCTTTCGACCACTGACTCGCTCAATAGGTCGCGGAAATGATTCTGATCGAGCAGGATTTGCGCCGTCCGCTCAGCCAGCTCAGTGCGACTTACTCGCAATAACTCCGGCTTCAGTGCAACGCTCTTTGTAACCCACGCTCGCGATGGAGTGACCCGACGATCCCAAAGCGTGTAGCCCGCAGCGCGCGCTTCATCAGACTTGACAGCTTTCGCATCGCGGACGACCGTTCCTTGGGGCGCGATGCAATAGCGAGCGGAAAACAGATCGTAAGGGTGGAATGTATGGGTCCAGGCAGGCTCTTCGCCATCATCCGGTGGACAGCGATGAAGAAAGTCGAGCATCGCCGCATAGTCGGCGCTCATCGTCGTTCCATGAGCCTCGGTGAGCATTGTCTTCGAGAGCCAATGGTAGCGAGGAAAGAGCGTACTTTGCTCCCACGCACGCAGCGTTTCAATTCGCTGAGAATCAAATTCTGTTCGCCAGGCGCCCGGCTGGAGCCGCGCGGAAGACGCCCGGTAGACTCGGTAGCCCGGCGCGATAGTCGACGCAAACTTCGGCGCGACCGGCGCCTTCATCCAATACGCATCGCGATCAAAGATCGGCCCGAACCAAACTAGCAGCGTCACCTCCAAAATCGTAACGAGCATCAGCGCACCACGAATGACCGGCGCGATCGGTCCTTTCAGGGCAAAGAGCAGTCCCGCGAGGATCAAGCTCACGCAAAAGGTCCGAGCCAGCGCGAATCGCGCACATCGCAGCGCACCATCGACATCAAAGGGACCAAAAAGGGGATGCGCCGGAATCTTGGCCCATGGCGCAAATTCACTCGGCCCCAAGAGCAAGAGCGCGATCCAGGCAAGAGATGATAAGCCAGCTATGAACACAAAGAGATGCGGCGACCAATTCAAGAGCGCAATTCGAAGACGAGATCTACGCTCATCATCCGCATCAGATTTTGAAAGTAGGTCCATCCCTCGCGCCGCTAGTAACACCATCGCGAGCGAAAAGAATACAAGCCACTTCGAAGGATATCGAAAGCCCGAGTATCCAGGCAAAAATGAAATCCAAAACCAATACAAGCCTCCGGCCGCCGGGCCGAGCTCGTTGCCTGCGCCGCCTGCATCGCGCACGCTCGCTTGCCAGATCGCGCCGATGCCCCACACACCAAAGCTGGAGAGGAGTGCGATGATCGCCACGAACGTCGCCGACCTGACTTGCCGATTCGACCAGTGACCGAGGAGGGCGAACGTAGCCAAGACCAGCGGCAAGAGCCCCAAGTAGTTCGTACTAGTCCACCACCGCTGACTCGGCGTTAGTCCCTTAAGCCAATTCTGATAAAGCGGCCCGAGCTCACCGAAGATTCCGGGGATCGCCAACTCCAGTGTGCGAATTGGCGCGAAGCTGAAGTCGTAGAGATTCTCATCGTGCGTATTGGCTTGTGGCGCTGCGAAGATTGCTGAGAGCCGAGCGGGTTGCTCTTCATTTGCGCCCGTGCTGGCAAACCATTCCCAAATCGAGCGAGGCTCATCGAATACCGCGCGGTCGGTGCGCAATGTCCAAGTAAAGGAGGGGAGAACCTGAACCGCTGAGAGGCCCAGTGCGAGGGCACAAGCGAAGACAAGCACTACCCAGCGGCTACGAAACCAGGGCCAAGTCAAATGGCCTTTGGCTTCTGAGCCCTCCACCAATGTCGGCTCCAGAAAAGCGTTTGCCGCCTCGCGGGTCGTTCGTCGCCAAGAAATGCTATCCAGTAGCGCAAGCAGCACGACGTGATATGCAATCTGCGGATCACCCCCG
>JBKJSI010000131.1:0-2911 GCA_046595915.1 Pirellulaceae bacterium | reverse complement strand
GCAGCGAAGCACTTCGATATTTCTTCCCTGCCAAGTAACACGATGTGGGAGTTATGCCTTTCGATGATCTCGTGGGGGACCGACATCCAATCGAGCCCCTCAAAATCTTTACGGAGTTCACCACACTCACCACATTGGCATTCACTGAACCGCATATCCGGCGGATAGGCCATTGGAAATGCGAGCGGCAGGTCGGCGATGAAGGACTCGATTGCCGACGGCATTTGCGTCCACTCCTGCTACGTAAATCACGGCAAATGCAATAACTGATGCGCTATCACATCCCAACGTTCGATTCCCAAGAGAGCGGAAGCCGACGAAACGCTACCTCTATTGCTTTACTTCGCTTTCTGAATCCGCCGCTCCACTTCTTCGCGAATCTGCCGATCCGCCTTCAAAAGCCGCTCCGGCCAAACAAACGTCGGCGACTTGGCCGGATCATACCCGGCCAAATGATCCTTCAGCCGCGACTCCGGGCGCGTATAGACCAACTCCGTCTCACCAAAAACCTCCTTGCAAAGTTCCGCCAGCCACGGGTCATACTCAACAAGCTCTTTCCGCGTATTCACATGATTATGGTCATGATCGGGCTCACGATTATTGTCGAACCATGACTGCACACCCTCCGCAAAGTACTCATGATGATTCGTCGAGGCGTATTTTCCCTTCCACAGCCCCGCCTTCATCGCATTGTCAAACGCCTTCTTCACCCGCCCGTCGAAGGTCTTGTCCACATTGACCATCCCGCGCAAATGAATGTTGTGCGCGAACTCATGAATCAAGATGTTCTCGGTCGAGTAAGGATCGCCCTTGAAGCCAAGCAAGTTTTCTTCACCGCAAGAACAAACCGGATCATGCTCTGAACCTCCGAGCCCCCTCGCGCGAGCATCCCAATAATCCTTCGGCTTCAAATGAGAATGCTCGGGCACATCCGTCGTAAACTCATCATGCGCCATCACGATGAGCCGCGAGCCGCTAACAATCATCGCGTTCCGCACATCAGGTCGCTTGGCGAGCAGCATGTCAACAAGATAAGCGGCTTCCTTCAGCGCGTAGTCATTCACCTTTGCCGAACCGATGATCGGATAGCCGCTGGCGGAAACGTATTTCGTGTAGATCGGATCAAGTTTCAACTCAGCGGGCGGTTTCGTGACGGCATAATCCGCACCGAAAGTCGAGGACGGCAAAGATCCGAGCGCAAGGAGAATGAAGGACCATAATGCAAGCATTTTCATTAGCGGCTTTTCCTTTTCGACCTGCAATCAGTGTCCCTTCGCTGGATCATAAACAAATGGCGGTGCTCGTCGACTTCGAACCAGCAGAATTCCGGCAATAAGACACATCGGTATACCGACACAAATCGCGACCGGGAACCACGTCGGATAGGGAAGCATCAGTGAATTGTTGATGAACAAATATCCAAGCACGAGCGCGATTAGCACGCCGGAAATGCGTCCACCGATTCTCGTCGCAACCCAGGCGGCCGCCAACGCGGTGAACCCCCATGCCACCGCGCAACCACCTAGCACCCCGTCAGGGTACTTAGCGACGTGTGCGCAGATCTCTTCGTGCGTATATTTGAAACCCTCGGGAAAAGGGTACGTGAGGTAGCTTAAGCCTTCGGTGAGCATGAATCCGACAACGAATGTCGCAAAGCCAGCGACGAAACCGAGAATGCCGAAAAGGATTTTTTTGGCCATGAAAATAGCTTTCGAAACGGAAGTCAATAAGACGCAGTTCGGCGTCGCACAATGAATCCTAATGCCGCTGCGCAATCTGAATCAAATTCCCGCAAGTATCATCGAAAACCGCTGTGGTAACCGGCCCCATCGCCACCGGCGGCTGCGTGAAGTGAACACCTAAAGCAAGCAACCGGTTGTATTCAGCCTGAATATCCAAAACGCCAAAGGTGGCATACGGAATTCCATCCTCAACGAGCGCCTGCTTGAAAGGGCCAACTGCAGGATGGCTGCTCGGCTCGAGCAACAGTTCAACTCCCTCCGGGCTCGAAGTCGATACAACCGTCAGCCAGCGTGGCCCACCCATGGGAATATCATGCTTCAAAACGAAGCCCAGCGTCTCCGTATAGAAACGCAGCGCCTTTTCCTGATCGTCAACGAACACATTGGTGACCACGATAATCATTTGTCTTCCTTCGGCGGCTTACGACGCCAACGTTTTGCAATGGCGTCGAGGGGAGTGGGATCGAGGAAGTGGTACTTGTACCGGCCTTCACGCTTCGTGCTGACCAGCCCGATGCCCTCGAGCACCTCCAAATGCTGCGAGATCGCCTGACGCGAAAGCGTCAAGTCGTGCTGTATCGTCAGACGCGAGCAAATCTCGAATAACGTTTGACCGTCGCGTTCGGTCAAGACATCGAGAATCGCTCGTCTTGCAGGCGCGGCGAGAGCTTCAAATAAGTCAGACATGGCAAACTATAGGCAAGTGACGACTTGCCTGTCAACCCCTTGGCATTTCCTTTCTTGTCCGGTCCGCCAAAAACATGGAGCGTTTACTCGTGTCTAGGCTCCGCCTGGACACGCACTGCTTTCGAGGCTCCGCCGCCCGTTTTTCCTAAGCCTCGGGCGCCGCGCGTTGGATAGTTGCAGACAAATTTTCCGCTCCCCATCAAGCCCGACCAACAAGTCGCCCCAAAAAATGACAATATTAATCGAGAAATAACGCTCAGAAATACTTTAAAAAATAGCGCACCAAATGGCGCCATCTCTTTCGTAATATTCAGTCGTGCCCCGAGACAAGTCCGCTTCCCCCATTCTTCCCCTCCGTGCCTTTGTGCCTCCGTGAGGAAAATCCGTGAGGAATAGCAATGAACCCAATCCTGTCCCACGCCCTCTGCCAAACGCTCCTCCACCACGGAAGTGGTGAAGACGCCGTTATGCAGTTATCCGTG
>JBKJSI010000110.1:0-17770 GCA_046595915.1 Pirellulaceae bacterium | reverse complement strand
CCAGCGAAGCATGATCCCTGACTTCCATCACCGCCTCCTAAAATGGGCGGATATAACATGATGGGTAGTCTAGGAAGGCGCAATAGGATGCGCGCTATTTCGAATTGGAACGCGTATAAGTAGGCGTCTTTTTCAGGCTATTTGCTTGGTGGGCGGGCGCATGTCGCGCGCGACCCTCTAATTCCGACAATAACGCCTCGGGTGTCACGTCTTTCTTGAGCTCGTCGATGTCAACATCTTCGCACGGGCAAATTCCCGCGTGTCTGGCAAGTTCATCTACAAGGGTCAGTATGCGAGTAACCTCATACTCAGCGAGAAGGTTGATCTGAAGATCAAGTTCGGCACGCCGTTCCGCCAATTCTCCCTGGCGATTTTGGCTCACCAGCATGAAGGTCGATAGAAAGATCGCTTCCAGAGAGACGATTGTCGTCAACATCCCGAAGGGGTAGGGGTCGAATGCCGTCACTCCGAGCAGATTCGTATTCGCTGTAATCCAAATTGCGAAAATGGCCACATGAAAGTAGACGAACGGCATGCTGCCTGAAAATCGAGTGATTGCATCCGCAAGCCGGTCATGAAATGTCTTCTCCGCCTCGGCTTCCAGACGGTGCATCTCGATTGCGTCAATATTCCGTTCGACAATTTTTGCCAAGGCCGGATTTCGACACCTGGAAAGTTGTCGTTCCATCATCATCTGGCGATGTTCTTCGGAGGCCAGCCTGCGCCGTTTGCGTCGTGACATAATTCAACTCAAGAAGCAAACATGTAAACAATACTGAGACTTAGCAGCTGAAAGTCATATGCACCGTCACTCAGATAGGCCCGATTCAATTTCAGGCCTCTGGGGCAATTAGCGCGCCATTGGGAACACCTATCGAATTTTTAAACAGCGGGCCGAACGGGCAATGATCAACTCTTGAGATCGCTAGAGAGCTTAACGAGCCAGATTTTATTTTGATTGCGGTAGTTCCGGGACCCGCGACGAGTTGCCGCTTAACGGTACGTGACGGCGACAATTTTGCGCGTGAACCCCATTTAGTCGCGGTCCATTTTTGCTAGTCCGGTATTCAATTTCCCACGGTTACCTCCGGGGTCCGTTCGCAATTGTTCCATGGTGCTCTGTGCGTCCCTCCGCTTCTATTTCTTTTCGCCCAACGCCCAAAGATGCCCCGCTGTGCGTAGATAGAGAACATTCCCCACACAAACCGGCGTAGCCGAAATCTGTTCACCAAATTCTGCCTTATGAAGCACTTCGGGTTTGTCGCCGGCGGACATCGTTAGCACAGTTCCCGAAAGGGACGCGAGCACGATGCTATTGTCGATCGCAATGGGCGAAGCATAAAAATCGCCCTGAACACCAATGCGTTTGCGATCGGAAAGCAGTTTGCCGGTTGCCCCTTCATAGACGGTGAAGAGGCCGCCATCTTTGATGATGTAGAGCCGGCCATCATGGAATAGCGGCGAGGCGACGTAGGGCGCGCCTTTGGGGTTTGACCAAATGACGTGCGTTTGGGTTGCGTCCTCTTTTGCGCCAGGCTTGATGGCGAGGACGACGTTGGTTCCTCGGACGGAAAAATCGACGTCATCCATCCACTCAGGCGGGTCGAGAAAGTCGTTTTTGTTTTTGTCATAGACTTTGAAGAAATCGGCCATGAACGTGCCTTCGCATTCGGCCTTGGCGATCTTGCCATCGCCGGTTTTGTCGAGGATTTTCGCAAGACCGGCGAAATCGGGCATGTTGCGCTCGTTACTCGATCCGCTTGACCAGGTGGCGATGTAGAGATTGCCATCGGAGCCACAGGTGGGCGTGGTGCAGGGGTAGGCGGCAAGGCCATAAACTACCCAGCGGTCTGCACCGTTCTTGAGGTCGTAGGATTTGGCGCGGACATCGCCGATGACCACGACGCCGCCATCCCAGATCACCGGCGAGCCATAGCTGACGCGAAAGCCGTCGCGATCGCGTTTCCAAACTTGCTTGCCGGTGGCGACATCGAAGGCGTACATGCCGCGACCGGGGCCATCTTCATCTCGCAGCAAGTAGACAAGTCCGTCATGGATGATCGGCGACGATCCGCTGCCGAAGTCATCTTTGAGTTTGGGTAAGGGCAAATCGACTCGCCAAATTTCTTTGCCTTCCAGATCGAAACACAAGAGGCCGATCGAGCCGAAGTAGCTGACGACATGCTTGCCATCACTCGCGCAAGTCGAAGTCGAAGGCGAGCCGAGTTTTTCGAAATAGGGCTCGAGCTTCTCGGGCGTGAAGGATTTGCTCCAGAGTTTTGCGCCGCTGGTGCGATTGATGCAAAAGACTTCTAGCGACTTCTGGCCATCAAAGGCCGTTAAAAAAATCCGGTCGCCAACGATACAAGGTGACCCGAGGCCTGAAGCGATCGGAGTCTTCCAAAGCACGTGCTTCGTCGGGCCAAAATCGAGTGGGATCTTTTGGCCCAGAAAACAGTTGTCGAACTTGGGGCCGCGAAAACCGGTCCAGTCTTGGGACCAAAGCTGCGCCGGCGCGAAAACGAAGTTTAGGACGAACAGAGTCGCCGCGGCGGCGCGAACCGATTTCAAGATCGACATATGATTTCCATTAGGGAGTAGCGACTTTGCCGACGAGCGTTGGTGACTTGGTTTGACCAAAGCTGACATTTCGCTCTGAATCGAGCGTGACCTCATCGCCATTGAATTTGAGGGTCATGGTCGAGATGAAGGGAGTTTCGTAGAGGCAGATTTTCGTGGTGAAGGCGTCGGCGGCTGTCCAAGCGCCTGAGACGGCAACTGGCTGCTCTGCGGTGAAGCCGGGCAGAACGACCTTCGCCAATTTCCAATCGCCTTCGCCGCAATCGATCCGGCGTTCGGCGCCATTGATCTTGAGGAGGACCGACTTCGACTTGCCATCGCTCGATTCGAGAGCGACCGATTCAACTTTCTGCGGATTGTCGGCGAACTGATATTTGCGGTTCATCGAAGCGAGCGCCGCATCGCTTGGTTTTGTGGCCTTGGGATGGCTTACCACGAGGCTCCTCAGTTTAGCAGTCAGTTTTTCTTGGCTTGCCGTGTCAGCTTCGAGTTTGGCATCGGTCAACGCGGGCAAGAGCTTGTCCCACACCAGATTGAGAACATTTTTCATATCTCCAACGCCGCTAGTGATTGCGATGACCGCATCCTTTTCTGGAATCACGATGCAATATTGGCCGAACGCTCCGTCGCCGCGATAGGCGCCATTTCGGCACATCCAGAATTGAAAGCCATAGCCCTGGGCCCAGTCGTTGCTGCCGCCATTGCCATTGCTGACTTGCTTAGAAGTCGCCATCGCGACCCATTCTCTTGGCACGAGTTGCTTGCCTTTCCATTCGCCTTTTTGCAAATAGAGCTGGCCGAATTTGGCGATATCTTCGGTGCGGATATTGAGGCCGTAGCCGCCGAGGGAAACGCCTTGCGGGCTTGTGCCCCAAGTGGGGTCGTCGATTCCGAGCGGCTCGAAGAGACGGGGTTTCAAAAAATCGAGGACCGTCATGCCGGTTGTCTTTTGCACGATTGCCGACTGCATATAGGTCGCCGGCGTGTTGTACATGAAGTGCTCGCCTGGCTTTTTGGTTACCGGTTGTTCGAGAAAGGTCTTAGTCCAAGGCTGTGCCTTCGCTTGGACGGCGGCTTCTTTTTCATGACCGGCGGCCATCGTCAAAATGTTGCGAACGCTCATCGCCTTCAGATTGTCACTCGCATCTTTTGGCACATCGTCGGGAAAGAAACTTGTCACTTTGTCATCGAGCTTGAATTTGCCCTCTTCGATCGCGAGGCCGACTGCTGTGGAGGTAAAACTCTTGCTGAGTGAATAAAGCTCATGCCGCGACTCGGCGTTGTACGGTGTCCACCAGCCTTCGGCGACGACCTTGCCATGTCGCACGAGCATGAAGCTGTTCATTTGCGGGGCTTTGGCGTCTGCTGCTTCGACGAATTCGAGGACTTTGGCGGAGGAGACGCCTTGAGCTTCTGGCGCGCTTCGCGGTAGTGGGTCTGATGCGAGTGCGGAGGAGGCGAGCATGAGCAAGATCGCACAGTTTAGAAATCGAATCATGTGAGCAATTCCGGGAGAGGAAGTGGCATCGGGAAGATGGAATCGTCGCGGGGGTAGTTTAACGAGAAAATCTACTCCGTTGGGCGCCCTGCGTTTGACAATAGCGCTCGTTTGCTTGTCCTTCAGCCCTCGCCCATCCATAATTCCAGCTTCGAAATTGAAAGATTCGCCCCTCTCCGGACGAAATGCAATGCGATCGCTCGCCCTCGCCGCCGTGTTCTTTTCCTGCGCCCAAGCTGTTTTCGGCCAAGTCCCCCACGGGCAAGACAAGCCGCCCGGGCCGGCGCTATCGCCGCAAGAGGCGATTAAGCAAATGACCGTTCCACCAGGCTTTTCGGTGGAACTCGTCGCGAGTGAGCCTGATATCGTCAATCCCGTCGCGATGACGATTGATGAGAAGGGGCGGTTTTGGATTACGGAAAGCCTTGTGTATCCACGACGTGAAGCGGGCAAGGGGCGCGATCGGATCAAGGTACTGGAAGACACCGATGGCGATGGGAAGTGCGATAAGTTCACGATCTTTGCGGAGGGGCTCAATATTCCTTCCGGTATCGCGGTGGGGCATGGCGGAGTTTGGGTTGCGAATTCGCCTGACATTCTTTTCATGCAAGATACGGATGGTGATCTCAAAGCCGATAAAACGGAAGTTGTGGTGACTGGCTTTGGTCGTGATGATACGCATGAGCTGCCCAACTCACTCACCTGGGGACCGGATGGTTGGCTCTATGGACTGAATGGCGTTTTCAATTACAGCCATGTTGAGTATCGCGGCAAGAAATATGACTTCACTTGCGCCCTCTTTCGCATTCATCCCAAGACCCGCGACTTCGAACTTTTCTGCGAAGGCACGAGCAACCCATGGGGCGTTGCCTTTGATGCTGATGGCAGCGTGTTTATTAGCGCCTGTGTGATTGATCATTTGTGGCATTTGACGGAGACCGGTTATTACCATCGTCAGGGCGGGCCTTATCCGCCGTTTACTTGGAAAATTGAATCGATCGTCAAGCACAAGCATCAGAAGGCGGCCTATTGCGGCATTACGTACTTCGATAGCGACGCATATCCTGTCGAGTATCGTGGTCGGCTTTACATGGGCAACATTCATGGCGGCTGTATCAATGTCGATGAAGTCGCTCGTGATGGCTCAACTTATGCGGGTAGCCCCAATAACGATTTCCTTACCGCCAACGATGCTTGGTTCATGCCTGTCGTGCAAAAGACGGGGCCCGATGGATGTCTTTATGTACTCGATTGGTATGACCGCTATCACTGTTATCAAGACGCCAACCGCGATCCGGCGGGCATCGATCGACTGAAGGGTCGGCTTTATCGGGTGAGATACAAGGACACGCCGCGCGCGAAGCCATTTGACTTCGCGAAAGAAACGGATGGCCAACTCATTTCGCGACTGGGTGATCCGAATGTATTTGTCCGTGATCGCGCGCAACTGATCTTGAGCGAACGTGCGATGGCATCCGACGGGGCAGCAGCGAGCATTGTGCCTAAAGTGCTCAAGATCGCCCTCGACGCCAATGCGCCTTCACAACAGCGTCGGCATGCGATCTTCGTCGCGGCGGCAAGCAATGCGTTGAATGGCGAGCAATATCAGTCGCTACTCGGCGCGTCCGAACCTTGGCTGCGAGCTTGGGGAGTTCGCATCGGCGGCAATCAGCATCGATTGAGTGAAGCGACCAGGACGACCGTTGCCAAACTTGCAAATGACCCAAGCCCCGAGGTGCGTTTACAAGTCGCGATTGGCAGCAATAAGATTGAAGGAATCGACGCGCCAAGCGTCTTACTTCAAGTGCTTTCCGTCTCGGGCGATGATACGCTTATTCCCAAAATCGTCTGGCAAAACCTTCTGCCGCATTTGGGAAAAGACGCGGGCAAAGTGGTCGCCATTGCCGGCGGTGAAAAGCTAAAAAACTCCAAGGGCGTGATTAGCATTTTGCCGCGGCTAGTTGATCGGGCTCTCGCGGAAGCCAAGCCTGATGCGTCGCTGCTTTCGAAGCTCGTCTCGCACCTCATTGAAGGAGGCGACGATTGTCGCGAGGCTGCTGAGCGTTGTTTCGATACGCTTGCTTCGAAGATGCAAACGGGGGAGTTGAGCAAAGAGGAGGGGCAGCGTGTTCGCGATTCGCTAGCCAAGGTGATTGAACTCGTGCGAAGTCGTGGAATCGATGACTCGCTATACAGTCCCGCGACACTCGTTGCCGCGATGGGGATGGAAGACGACTCCCTGCTCGAAGTCGTCGGCTGGGTCAGCGACAAAAAGCAGCCCGAAAAAACTCGCACCGGCGCACTTCGCGTCCTCATCTCGCGCGGCGTCAAAGACTCCGGCGCTCTCGCAGTGAAAATCCTTGGCGACAAGGAATCACCCAAGTCGCTCCGCCAGGAAGTGATTCGACTGCTTAGTAATAGCGGCGATGCATCGCTCGGCGCGCCGCTGGCCGCCGCTTACGACGCGCAAGAATCCGACTTGCGCCCGCAGTTGATTGAATTGCTCACGAGCCGATCGGTTTGGAGCACCGCGCTCATCGACGCGGTGAAGAGCGGCAAGATTCCCTCTTCGGTGGTGAACAGCAATCAAGTTCGCAAGATGCTGCAATCGAAGGATGAGAAGCTCACTTCGCTCGTCACGGAAGTATGGGGCAGCGTCCGCCTCGAACGTGATCCCGCGCGAGATGAAATCATCGCCGCCGCCAGAAAGACGATTCGCGGGGGCAAAGGTGATCCGCACAAGGGAGTTGCTGTTTACAAAAAGGTCTGTGGACAATGCCACAAGATGTATGGCGAAGGCCAAGAGGTCGGGCCGGATATTACGCTCAATGGTCGCAGTTCTTTCGAACAGCTCCTTTCAAATGTTTTCGATCCTAGCCGAACGATTGGGGCTTCCTACCAAGCTCGCACTGTCGTTACCACCGATGGGCGGATCATCTCCGGACTCCTCGCTGAAGACAACGAGCGCCGCGTCGTCTTAAAGGTCCAAGGGGGCAAGCAAGAGATTATTCCGCGATCTGATATCGATGAGCTCTCGATTAGCAAGCTTTCGCTGATGCCTGAAGGCCTTGAAAAACAGCTCACGGCTGATGAACTGGTCGATCTGTTTGCCTATATCACACTCGACAAGCCGCCGACCGACGCTGAGGCGCGACTGATCCCTGGAGCGGCGCCGATTAAATCGCGGGAAAGCAACGACAAAAAGGACTTCGCCGCTATGGTCTCAGAAGTCTTGCCTGGATTTGAACTCAATGGTTCGGGTTACAAAGGAGTCGCGGTGCTCGCCGACCATCGCGGTCAGTCGCCCGTCCTTCGCACTCACCCACTCGATCCGGGCAAGCCGAGCATCCTCTCCAAGCGAATTGCAATTCCCAAAGGCGCGAAAACAACGCTGCGCCTCCCAGTTGGAATTCACGAAGGAAACGACTGGAAGCTCCGCCTCCTCGCCGACAAAGAAGTCCTCTACGACGGTGTCATTGGTCCAGCTACAACGGAAAACGGATGGACAGAACTCTCGCTCGACTTGACTCCCTTCGCAGGCAAAGAAATTAAACTCTCCCTCGAAGCTGACAAAGCCAACGACTGGTGGGGCGAGTACGCATTCTGGGGAACGATTCAGATTTCGACAGAGTGAGAATGCGGCTACTTGATCTTTCGATTGTCCACAAACCGCTTCCCTTTGCCTTCGAAACGGGGAAGCGAGCCCATCGGGGCGAGGGCTACTTCAATTTTGAGTCCTAGGCGGACTTGGAGCTCTTCGGAGATGCGTTCTGGCTTTTGAAGTCGATCCTCGATCTCCAACTTCAATTGGTCCATTTCGCCGTTGCGCGTCGCGGTGAGTCGATATTCGACTACCTCGGGAAAGCTGCGAATGATCTGCTCGATTGAAGAGGGAAAGATATTAACCCCGCGAACGACGACCATGTCATCGACGCGGCCGAGGATGCCACCTTCTAGAAGAACGAAGCCCGAGTCTTGGTGATGATTCCAAATCGGCTTCACCAGATCACCGGTTCGATAGCGAATCACAGGGCTACCCCAGCGACCCAGGGAAGTCAACACAAGTTCGGATAATTCACCTTCCTTCGCGGGTTCGCCGGTTTCATGCGATAGAAATTCGGCGATGAACTCGCTTTCCATCACATAGAGCCCGCGCTGCTGCTCGTCGGAAAATCCCCAGGGGCCGATTTCGCTTGCGCCTGCGTGATCGGTGAGCTTGGCGTTCCAGGCCTGCTCGATGCGGCTTCGCACCGAGGGAACGGAGCCGCCGGGTTCGCCTGCGACGAACATTTTGCGAACGCCGAGCGCGGGGAGATTGATTTGGCGATCTTGCGCGACCTCAGCCAAGTGCAAAGCGTAGCTCGGCGTTGAAAAGACGACGGTCGCTCCCGTGTTGCGGATGAGTTCGAGTCGCGCCATTGTCCCAAAGCCGCCGCTGGGAATCACGAGTGCGCCACGGGCGATCACGGCGTCATGCGCCGTCCAGAAACCAATGAAAGGTCCGAAAGAGAAGGCCATCATCACGCGATCGCCCGGGTGAATCTCCGCGGCATCGAGAACATATTGCCAGCAATCGACCCACCATTGCCAGTCGCGTGCGGTATCGAGCACCGGCAGCGGCTTGCCTCGCGTTCCCGAGGTCTGGTGATAACGCACATACGAATCGACGAGGTAAGTCAAGTTCGCCGGAAAGTCACTTCGGAATGCGACGCCGACGAGCTCTTCCTTGTAAGTAAACGGAAGCGACGCGAAATCATCAAAACTCCGCAGCGGCCCATCGAGCTGACTGAGCTTGTCGGCATAAAAGCCATTTTGCGGAATGATCTCCGAGAGCATCGCATTGAAACGTGCAAGTTGATGAGCCGCGAGCGCTTCGGGCTCGAGTCGCATAAGGCGGTCACGTTCGATTCGTTTGGAGTCTCGCATCACGCCATCATACGAAGGCAAACGCTGTTGCGCGTAGGGGAAAGCGACCTCTATGGCTTCCAGCTTCTAAAAAACTCCAGCGATTCCGGATTGGCCAAGGCCGCGAGATTATTCGAATCTCGACCGGTCAGTGCATCGCGAATCGCAATTTCCGAGACCTTTCCGCTGCGAGTGCGTGGGAAGTCACTCGTCGCGACAATATGCGCAGGCGCATGCCGTGGCGAGCAATGCTGGCGAAGTCTTTGACGAATCGCTGTCGTCAGGTCTGGAGTGAGCACATTTCCTGGCTGCATGCGAACGAACAAGATGATCTGCTCGTCGCCCTCGGCGCGTAGCGCCGTCGCCACCGATTCGGCGATTTCGGGAAAGGCTTCAACTTGTTGATAGATTTCCGCGGTGCCAATTCGTACACCGCCGGGGTTGAGAGTCGTATCGGAGCGGCCAAAAATTACAAAACCGCCTCCCTCGTTTTCCTGCGCCCAATCGCCATGTCGCCAGATGTTGTCGAAAGTGGAAAAGTAACTGGCAATGTATTTTTCTTTATTGGGATCATTCCAGAAATAAATTGGTATCGACGGGAAAGGTGATTTACAGACGAGTTCGCCGGGCTGGCCCATGATCCGCTCGCCGTGGTCATTCCAAACTTCGACTTCCATGCCAAGCCCCTTGACCTGAATCTCGCCGCGTCGAACCGGTCGAGTGGGGCAGCCGAGAACAAAGCAAGAAATAATATCCGTGCCGCCCGAGATCGATGCGAGATTGACATTCTCTTTGATATCGCGATAGATGTAATCAAATGTTTCCGGCAAAAGCGGCGAGCCTGTCGACATGATGCAGCGGAGGGCTGAGAGATCGCATGATTCGCGCGGCTTCACTCCTTGCTTGTCGAGTGTTGCAAAGTACTTGGCGCTTGCTCCGAAGTGGGTCACCCGATGTTTCTCCGCCGCGCGAAAGAGAACCAGTGCGTCGGGCATCAGCGGTGAACCATCAAAAAGCACAATCGTCGCGCGACTTGCCAGCGCTGTGGCGAGCCAGTTCCACATCATCCAGCCGGTCGAGGTGTAATAGAAAAGCCGATCACCGGTGCGAATATCGGCGTGTAACTGATGCTCTTTCAGATGTTGTAAAAGTGTGCCGCCGGCGCCGTGAACGATGCATTTCGGTGCGCCGGTCGTGCCCGAGGAATAGAGGATGTAAAGCGGATGATCGAAAGGAAAGCGGCGCCACTCAAACACTTCCGGCGCCATGGCGGTGACTGCTTCGAAGCGCTCCCAGCGCGGTGAAGAGCCGCCAGAAAGAGTGTCTTCGCCTGCGCCGGCGATGTAGATGAATTCTACGGAAGGCAAACGGCCGAGAATGCGTTTGGTCTTTTCAAGGAGTGCGACCGTCTTGCCGGCGTAACAAGCAGATTCAAGGGTCACGAGGACTTTGGGTCGGATCTGGCAAAAGCGATCGCAGATCGCGTCGTCGCCAAAGTCGGGGGAGCAGGAACTCCAAATGGCACCGATCGATGCGGCGCCGAGCATGGCAATGACCGCAATCGGCGTGTTTGGCAGGATGGCGGCGACGCGATCGCCAGGCTCAATGCCTGAATCGCGTAGGCGCTGACCGAAGGCGGTGGCTTGTTTTAGTATTTCGCGACGTGACAGGACTTCTTCGCGTCCCTGCTCGTCCAGAAAAATAATCGCCGGGCTATCAGCGAAGGAAGCGTCGGCGCACTCTGCTGGTCGGAGTAGATTTTCAGCAAAGTTAAGTTCGGAGCCGGTAAACCACCTGCCGTCGATCATCCGCGGCGCAGGGACAAAGACATTTGAGGGGTCGCCCATCTCGCCGATGACGTCGCATTGCTGCCAGATTTCGCTCCAAAAAGCGCCGGGTTGCTCCAGGCTAAATGCAATAAGCGCGGCGTAATCATCCTTGGCGTCGCGCAGAGGATAACGCTGACGAATCGAAGCGGTGAATCTCGTCAGCAGCGCGGAATTGCACTGCGCTGGTGTGGGTGACCAGAGAATGGCATTTGTTTTCGACGCTTCGCTCACGTACCGAACCTCATACTTTCAGCGCAAGCGGAAAATCACTCAGCAGCTTTACCCCGGTCTCGGTCACCAGAAAATCATTCTCAAGCCGAATTCCCGCTCTGAGCTCCGGCGCATAAAGCCCCGGCTCGCATGCAAAGACTTCACCGACTTGAAACGTATCATCCCACGAGTCATTCAGATGCGGCGCCTCGTGAGGAAAGAGCCCAATGCCATGACCCAAGTGATGATCGAAAACGCCAAGCCCCGGCTCATTGAGATAGGCATGCACTTCGCCGAAAAACTTTTTCGCGCTCACACCGGCCTTGATCTGTGATTTGACCATGTCAAACACGCCGCAGATATGTTTCCAGGCCTTGAGCTGCGCGTCGGTCGGTTCCGTCACTGCGACGGCGCGGCAATTGTCCGCGTAATAACCGCGAAAGGCCGGACCAAGATCAAGCAAATAGAGTTCGCCTGCCTCGGCTTTGCGACCATGACGCGGCGGTCCTCCACGAACTCCGCACGCATAGTCATTGCCGGTTCCAGTCAGCATCTCGCCAAAGTGCTCAACGGCGACCGCTTGAAGGCGATTAAACACATCTATCTCTGGCACGCCGGGGTTAATCATTTCACGAGCGGCGGCATACATCTTTCCTGTCGCGGCGATGGCGACTTCGAGCCGCGCAAGTTCATCGGGATCTTTTCGGCGCCGCAACTGAAAAATCTCGGGCTCGATATCAACCGTCTCCCCTCCAACCGCAGCGGCCATATGCGGACCAAAACTCGAGCCCTCCACTCCGACGCGCTTCGCCTTCGCTTTGCCTGAGAGTAATTTGCCAAGGGCTTCGGCGCTGGCCGCCCTTTGGTCATTTCTTAACGTGCATTTCCACTGGGCTTCATACGTGGCAGTTTCGTCAGCCGCCGAGACGGCCGGCGGCTCATTAGGGGCGACGAGATAGAGCTTGCCATCGGCAGCGAGCGCGGCGGCAGGTTGAAATACGGAGCCAAAACGTGGGCCCGCCAGGTATTGAACATGCTCAATTTGCGTCACAACCACCAAATCGAGGCCCTGTTTGGCCATTACATCTAACAGCCGCTTTTGACGCCCGCGACAGGCGGCGGGATTGATATCCAGATTCGACATATCAGCCTCAAATTGCACTTCAATTACGGTTGGAAACGCTAGCAGGTTACCTCAGATTCCCGCTTCTCGGGAGGAGGCAAAAAATCGCGAATTCGGGGCGATACGGTTTCCACAGGCCGCCTCAAGATCGCTACATTGATTGCGTCCTCGCGGCGGGGTCACCCCCAATCGCGGTCGGGCCCAAGCGCCTGACTCGCGTGCAACCCACTTCTGGAGAATGAGATGAAGAAATTTCTGATGAGCAGCGCTCTGCTGCTCGCATGCGCCCCGGCGCTCTTCGGCGCCGACCTGACCGAAAAACTCAAAACCGGCGATGTGAAGCTCAAGAGCGCCGGACCCATTGCCTTCGCGCCAGACGGAATCTTGCTCGTCGCCGATCCCAAGTCGGCCACCATTTCCGGTATCGCAACCGGCGACACCAGCGTCACGGCGAAAGCAGCGAAGTATTCGATCGAAAAAATCGGCGACAAACTTGCCAACGCACTCGGCGTCACGACGAAGGAAATTCAAGTCGCCGACATGGCGATCAACCCACTCAGCGGCAATGCCTATTTCTCGATTCTCCGTGGCCAAGGCGATCAAGCTTCCGGCGTGATCTTGCGCGTCACGCCGGAAGGCAAAGTGGAAGAAGTGAAAACCGAAGGCGTTCGCGTCACCTCGGTCACACTGCCCAATCCTGGCAAAGATGAACAAGGACGTCGCGGCAATCCGCGCACCGAATCGATCACCGACCTCGCTTATATCGATGGCAAAGTCTGGGTCGCCGGATTGTCGAACGAAGAATTCGCCTCGAAGCTTCGCGGCATTCCCTTCCCTTTTGCCGCTGCCGATAAAGGCGCCAGCGTCGAAATCTATCACGGCGCCCACGGCGCGGTGGAAACTGCCTCGCCGGTTCGCACCTTCGCGGCCTTCAATATTGGCGGCCAAGACCACCTGCTTGCCGCTTACACCTGCACGCCGCTCGTCAAGTTCCCCATCGGCGGCCTGAAGGATGGCGACAAAGTTCGCGGCACGACGATTGCCGAACTGGGCAATCGCAACAAGCCGCTCGACATGGTCGTCTATCAAAAGGATGGCAAGAATTTTGTATTGCTGGCCAACAGCAGCCGTGGTGTGATGAAGATCAAGACCGACGACATCGAAAAGGTCGATGGCATCACGAGCCGCATTGCCGACAAGGCAGGCCTCACCTATGACTCGATCGACTCGCTCAAGGGCGTCGAACAGCTCGATCGCCTCAATGAAACGACCGTCGCTATCCTGTCAAAGTCGCCCGAAGGCAGCTACACGCTGACGAGCATCGAACTGCCTTAGTTTTGATGCTTGATAGGATGGGTTCCAATATGCCCCGAGGATGCAGCGGCGTCCCGGGGCTTTTTTCGTGAGAGCTGAAATGAACTCTGTGTTGCTATCGCTAATGCTATTGGGATTCACCGCAGAGGATGCGCCCGAAAAAGTGAACTTGGTTGTGAAGGGCGCGACCAAAAATCAGCCGGTGATTTTTGTGCTCGACGGGCTGACCAAGAGCTCCCGAGAAAAATTGGAGGCCCTGGAGGAGTCCGCGAGGAACGACATAATGCAAGTCTTTGTCGCACCCAAGCCAGGCGCAGAGCTTCCCAAAGATGCCCAGCGACTTTTTGGGAAATACCACTGGCAAAATGGCGCCCTCACGTTTGAATCACGCTATCCTGCTTCACCAGGTGTGACCTATCGCGCAATCGTTCGTTTGCCAACATGGGGAAAATCTTCCACCAGCCTAGAAACCACAGCGCCCAAGGCGGAAAGAAAACCGACCACCAAGATCACCACGATTTACCCAACCGCCGACGCGCTGCCAGAAAACCTCCTCAAGTTTTACATCCACTTCTCGGCCCCGATGTCGACCGGCGAAGCCTATAAACACATTCTCCTCGAAACCTCTAGCGGCAAGAAGTTGGAACTCCCATTTCTCGAAATCGCGGAAGAGCTCTGGGACAAATCGAACACCCGTTTAACACTGCTTCTCGATCCAGGCCGCATCAAACGTGGACTCGTCCCGCGCGAAGAAGATGGCCCAATTCTGGTAGCGGGCCAAGCATATCGATTTCGCGTCATGCCTGACTGGCCCGATGCCGAGGGAACGCCGCTCGTTGGTGAAGTGGTCAAAGAGTTCAAAGTCATTGCCCAAGATATTACTCAGCCAGCGCCGACGGAATGGAAAGTAACCACCCCCCGCGCGGCAAGCAAATCTCCAATCGTGATCGATCTTTTGGAACCACTCGATCACGCCATCGTCACTCGCGGAATTCGGGTCTATGACGTCAAGGGCCGCGAAGTCGAAGGCGAAGTCACGCTCGCCCGCCAAGAACGCGAATGGCGATTTACCCCCGATGAACCCTGGCCCGCCGGCGAATACGAACTGCGCATCGACGATACCATCGAAGATTTGGTAGGCAACAACATCACCCGCCCCTTCGAACTCGATCGCTTCGACGAAGTAAAATCACCCGAAACGAAGAATTTAAAACTGAGGATCGTCGTGAAGTAAATTCGTTCACCACAAAGCCACGAGCGACTCTGTTTTTTGTCAATTGCTTAAGTTGATTTTCTGAGTTCATCCGTGCACATCTGTGTCCATCCGTGGTTCCATTGCATTTCTTAGTGCTCATACTCGTCCGGGCGCGCCGGGGTTCGTGACTTTGTGGTGAAAAACGCAATTAACGAATCAGCTTAATTGCCGCACAAATCCCATCCCAAAACACCAGCCGCTCCTCCAGCGATCGCACCGCCGTTTCCTCCGCGACATTCCACTTAGCTTCATCCTCTTCGCACACGAGCGCAATCAACTTCTGCGCCATTGGCCCATGCTCATCGCCATCGAGACCGATATGCCGCTGCAAGTAATACTGAAACTGAGCCAGACCACCGCTCGACTCGACGTTGAGCTCGTCGACAATGCGTTGAAACACGTCCGGCAATAAATCTTCACGGCCAAAGGTGAACGCTGACAAGATCGCCACCGGATCGCTCGACTCGATCACATCGAACGTATTGCGAACAAAACGCCGTGCCCCAGCTGGAACGCGTTCGTCTTTAAGAGCATCGGCAAGTGATCCGCCGATATGGATCGCGTTATTCAAATTATCAATCGGGTGAGTATTGGCGCCAAATTGCACCATCGCCCGGCGATAAAGCTCGAAGTGACTCGCGAATCTTCCCTGCCCATCCGCGTCCGTTTCCTCGCCAATCACGATTTCATTGATGAACCGCGCAATCGTCGAATTGGCAGCAGGCGTCCAAGGAACATACACACACGTATATCGCCGCTGCAAAGCCTTCAGCAGCGACATGAAATCCCACACCGCGAAAACATGATGCTCCATGAAACAGCGGAGCGCGGCGACATTGTTTATCTGTGAATAGACCCGGTGTTCAAGCAGCGACGAACGAACCTGACCTAAATGGCTCTGTAGTTCCTCAATTCGGGCGGACATGGATGCGAATGACAGTCTAGAAGTGGCATCGAAATCATCGGAAGTGCATCATCATGATAACGGCACGCCGCTCACATGTCGTTGACCATCATGAGCCCGAAGCCACCGACTTGAAGCACCAACGCAATGGCGGAAATAATGACCGATGCCATCGCCAGCCCCTTCGCTTCGGGGCGCAGCCGCCCCGCACTGACTTCGCTTAGTTCGCGAATCCCCAAAATCAGCGCAACCACCGAAAAGATCGGGCAGCACGCAAGCCCCAAGATCGCCAAAGTCAGTAGTAGCCCCCCCTGTCCTGCCGGCAGAAGGCCGCCCATCGGCGCTCGCGGAGCGGCGTATGCCGAATAAGCCGTCGCAGGCGCATCACTAAATGGATTGCTGGTGCTGGAGGAAGCGCCTGTCGGCACACCTGGCGATGAAGGCTTGAACGCAGCCGCCGTTTGTCGAAGCTGCGGATAAACATCCGAAGATGCCATCCAAGTTTGGCCATGGTCGCTGGAAAGAAAATGAAAACTGGCAATGCGGCCCTGCTGGTACCAATCGTCGAGCGTGGCCTTCGTCACCGGCCCATAGGCTTTGCCATTTTCCGTTCTCATCATCCAGCTAGCCGAATTCACTCCGCTATTAGATCCCGGATGTAGCGCCGTCTCACGCAACGAAGGATTCGAATCACTACCGCTCGGCGCCCCCCGTAGGTCAGGCTGAGCCTGACTTCCCGTCGAACCGAAGCTGCCACCAACGTTGGGCGAAGGCGCCACTCCCCCATTGGCCGAAGCCGCGGGAATCGTTGCCACCGCTCCGCAATCGGGGCAACGGGCCATCTTCCCAGCATTCTCATCGCCCACGCGGAGCGTCTTCCCGCATCCGGGGCAACCAAAATTGATCGGCACGAAAAACACCCTTCCCGCTATTGCATGACGAGATAAATCACGGCAAAGCCGAGGCTTAAGATAAGCAGTGTGACAAAGGTAAGCACATGAATCAGGCCGAGCAACCGGCCCGCGTGAGTCATTCGCATTCCAGACGCATCCATTTGGCCCGCGTACATCAATTCCAGGTCACGATTTCCCATATTCCAGGCAATCACCCCAAAAACCGGGCAAACAGCCGTAATCCAACTGGCAGCCCCCAGCGCAAAAATGATCACCCCCCGGTGCGGTAAGATCACCGAGGGGCGGTTTGCATGCGCTGCCCCGACGCTAGCATCGGCCCCCATTACGGGCGCGGGCTGAGACATCGCAAAAGGCGCTGCCGCGACTTCTTCTTGAGTCAAAACAGGATATTCATCCGCCGCCCCGCGCCAGGCGTGCTCTTTCTCGTGCTTCACATGGCAGTCATCCGCAATCCGGCCATCCTCGCACCAAATATCGAGTTGCTCCTTGGAGATTGGCCCGTAGATCGCCCCCTGAGGCGTCTTTAGCCACCACTGTCGATGATCCGGCGGCGGGGCAATTGCGACCGGAATTTCCGGCTCGGTGGGCTGAGAAGGAGCCTCAGCAGCTTGTGGCGTCAGATTTTCGGTCGATACGGCTACCGATTCCGACTTATTTGGAACAAGAAAAACCGCCGCGCATTCGGGGCAGCGAGCCTGTTTGCCGGCGTGCTCGTCAGGAACCGCCAGGACAACGCCGCATCCGGGGCATGGACTTTCAATTGCCATCGATCAACGCATCTTCGTCTGAAACAACCAAGGAGGGAAGTCTAGCCGCCACTATTACACCGGATCGTGCTCACAATTTCGATGCCGCCGCTCAAAACCAATCGGCGAACTTCCCTATAGCCATGCCAGGAGAGCTCCCCAGCGGCTTGCCGTCCGCCGGGGAGTTTGAGCAAACTGAGCCAATCGCAAGTCCTATTTTCTTGGTTTCAGATCGCCGATCCGATATGATTTGGATGCCGACTCTACTCCAATTTATTCGGCTTTGGCTAACTCGCCCCTCTTTCCGACCCTCCTCTTAGACTCTTAGTCTCTGACCCCCAAGGCCAAGCCATGTTCCTTCAAGCTGGCAACCTGCTGGGAATCATCGCGATCGGGATCGCTGTAGTCGCCGCGATCAGCGCCGGGCTCTGGTTCTATTGGCCACAGCAGAAGAAATCATTTCAGCCCGCCGAAGTGCAACGCGCCCGCAAG
>JBKJSI010000065.1:0-6459 GCA_046595915.1 Pirellulaceae bacterium | reverse complement strand
CCAGCGAAGCATGATCCCTGACTTCCATCACCGCCTCCTAATATGGGCGGATATAACATGATGGGTAATCTAGGAAGGCGCAATAGGATGCGCGCTATTTCGAATTGGAATGCGTATTAGCTGGAATGTTCGCCTATTCGGATGCAATTGAGCGTGAAATGTATGAGGGACTGGGTGAGGCGGATGCGCAGTTGTGGCTTGATCGCAGCGCCAGCCAAGGGTACGCACCGGCGATGAATGCAAAGAAGGGAAAAACCGTCAGGGCGGCAATAGGGCTCTTGGGAGCGTTGGCGGCGGCAGGCGGATCGAACTCAGACGATGAAGGAGACGCGCCAAGGCGTGCTTGCAATTGCACCACCGGGTTTGTGACAGAGAAGCCCTGTTCATGCCGTGGATTTAACATGTACCCATCGGAACTAGGACCAATGGATACCTGCGCCGACTGCAACCATAAAAAGCACGACCACAATTGGTAGCGTTACCAGATCGCGTTTGCCGCACTCTCACTCTGCTCCCAGGTCATCCACCAAGCTCGCCGATGGATAAATCCTGTCGTAATCAATCACCAGCGAGTCCGACAAGATCCGGCGCCTTACCTTGAGTGCGATTTCCCGATGGGTCCCTGGCTCGCCAAGCGCCAGGAATTCGTCATCGGAAATTGGCGGGAACTTTGCCTCGAATGCTGCTTGCTGAATTCCGACAGCCGTATCCGTCGATGTCCTGGGTAGCCAGAGGGTGACACTTGCCAAGCGCATGATTGCGAATGTCGTCATCAGTGAGCCTTGCACGATCTTGTGATTTGGGCGACTCAGTTGGCCATCTTCCACATTGTGGAATTTCCGCCCGCGTCCAGCTAGCTAGGATCGCCGATTTGGCGCCGGCCCATTCTTGCCATCGACCGCGCACACAATCTTGATGACGCCTCTCGAATGGCGGCGCCGAGGCCGTTTTTGTCGGTCAATACGTGTTTTTGGCGACAATTCGATTTTTCTGGCTTGGAAGTGGTGGGTTCCTTTGTGCATTGTCGGTAGCTCCCTTGTTCACTCGCACGTATTCAACCAGGACGACAGGGGAAATCGCCATGCCTATTAAGGATCAATTTCGTCGAATCGGCTGCCACGGGCTCGAAAAACTGGAGTCGCGTGAATGCCGTGCTTACGTCAACGTGGTTAATGGCGTGCTGCAAGTGGTGGGCGACGATTGGCACAATAACGCCACCGTTGACGTCAAGAACAACCAGATCACGGTGCATATGACTTCAACGCCAGCCAGCGGGTTCTCCCTGGTTCCTAGCAAGATCGACAAGGCGTTCGCAGCCTCCTCAATCAAGGAAATCAAGTTCTGGGGCTACAAAGGAGACGACAGCTTCATCTGCGAGATCAGTAAGCCATGCACTTCGGTAGACGGAGGCGAAGGCAATGACTATCTCGAAACTGCCGACGCGGCGGACGTGATCTACGGCGGCAAGGGCAATGACACGATCTATGGTTTCGGCGGCGACGACAAAATCTATGGCGGCGACGGGGACGATGTGCTCAACGGCGGCGCCGGCAAGGACCGTCTCGAAGGTGGTGCAGGCAGCGATCGCGCCATGCTCTCCGAAGCGCGCGAGACGATCGTCGGTTGCGAGGCTGTAAGGATTGAGGTTCCCTCTGGCAACGCTCAATCCAAGAACACTTGCGGCCCTAACTCTGCCTGGAGAGTCATGCAGGCACATGGGGGCAACGTCACTACCCAGAAGCTCATTGATTCCGCTTCCAGGAATTCCACCATCGCAAAGTGGAATCTTGGCACGTCGGGTAAGGCCTTGGTCGATGCGATGAATGACAATCGGCGAGGACTGGGAAGTTACTCCTTCAGCCTCAAGACGAATTCCAGCTTGGATACGATCATTGGGCATTTGAAGGAAGGTAAACCCGTGGTGGCGATGGTTCGCGTGAGCGGCGGCGAATCCTATGGCGTCGGCATCGCCAAAATCGATATTCCCAAGCTGCATTGGATTGCCGTGACGGGATTCGACGCTGCGAAGAAGCTTGTCTACTACACGGACACCAACGGCGGCCGTTATCAGCAATCCTACGGCAGCTTCAACTCCGACTTCAATTGGAGCAGCGACGCAGTGGCCACCAGCGTGCTACGTGGTCTGGGTGTGGTGAAAGGGACATTCATTGTTTAAGTGGCCGCGCGAGAATGAACCCTCCTTAAAACGCCCAGGTTGAACGTGTTCCTCAACCTGGGCGAAGGAACATCGTAAGCAATGTGGGCTGCATCTTTTCATTATTGACTTTCTATTGGGATACCAATTCCACGCGGCCGCGAGCATCGAAGGCCACGACGATCGGAGCGCCCGTGTTGTGGCGGTCACGGTTGAGCCATGCCTATTTCATCCGATCTCTTGACCCTGGCTGTATTAAAGAGAGGCAATCGCGATCTCTAGCGTCACTCTGCCCCATGAGCGGACATACTGAGCGAATTCGTCTCATTTCGCGATGTTGCGTTACCGGATGACCTGAATAGCTAAGCGCGCGCCAGACGCTCTTGTCGAATTAGGGGTCGACAAAGTTCGCCGACGGTGAAAGCGCTCACTCGCTTCTGCGTCTGCGAACGAAGCGGCGCAACGCCCGCATGCCATCTATTTCTCCTACTCAGGACTCACCTCCGCACGCCACACGAAGGCGCCCGCAACTTGTCAGTTCTTGATTCACTGCCATCTTATGGTGAATTCGTCAGCACATTATCGGCGCGACGTGCAAACCAAATCCGCAAGCTGCCGTCGTTTGAAGTCGTAAGGAGCGTTCGACCGTCATGGCAGAACGCCGCTGCATGGATGTAGTCGTTATGGCCATTAAGCGAAAGGCACTCTTGTCCTGACGCCACGTCATAAACGCGAATCGTTTGGTCTCCTGCGCCAGTAAAAAGCCTTCGTGAATCGGGGCTAAACTCCGCAAACATCACAGGGCCGGTGTGGCCGCCCAATTGGTGGCTTAGTTTTCCGGTCGCTGGGTTCCAAAGTGAGATCGTCTGGTCTTGGCTGGCGGCGGCGATCGACTGACCATCGCCGCTCCAGCTCACTCCCCAAATTGCGTCTGTATGCAGGGAAAGCGTACGGACTATTTCGCCCGAGCGACGATCAAAGATAAGGATGTCATTGCCGGAGCCAGTGGCAATCTGCTGACCATCAGGCGAAAAGGCGAGATTCCACAAGACACCGCCATTGCCCGCAAAGGTTGCCTTGATTTCCCCAGACGCAAGATCCAAAAAACCTAGCTCGGTGCTTCCGCCAGCAATCGCCAGAGTTTTTCCGTCCTTTGTAAAGGACACTCCCCGAAACGGATATTGCCGAGTATTGGCGTCATTGATGGACATTTTGCTAGCGAGATTCCAGGGCTTTTCGAGGCGAAGACGCCGCTGAGGAATATCCCACACCTGGATCACATCGTCATTTTTCAACACCGCCAGCTTTTCACCGGTCGGATCGAACGCGAGGGCCACGATTGCCGCTCCCTCTTGAATCAAAATTTCCGACTTCCCATTGGCGAAAGCGCTGGTACCGTTTGCGAACCGCACTTGGCCCGCCAGCGAGCCGACGGCGATCATCTCCCGCGCCGCGGCAACGCTCGTCAGCGGTGAATTGCAGGGAACCACATGAATGCCGCTGGGGTCATGTTCAGCGTCCCAAACGCGCACCGTGCCGTCGCGACTGGCGGAATACAGCCGACGTCCATCTGGGCTGAAACGCACTTCATGCACGGAGGCAGTATGCCCGCGATAGACGTGCAATGGCCTCCCGGAAGGCGCGTGCCAGAGCCGAATCGTTCGATCTCGGCTACAAGTCGCCACTAGCGGCGCAACAGGCGAGAATTCCCCGCCGTAAGCAAATGCCGAATGCCCAGTCAGTCGACTAACCGCTTCGCCGGTCATCAAGTTCCAAACGATAAAGTCATTGGATTGAGTCAGGCCGCAGACCAGCCTCTCACCATCAGCGGAAAATCCAACGAGTCGGGCGGAGATTGGCGCATATCCGGGAACGGTAAGCAATTCTTGCGGCGGAGTCGATTGCCAAACGCGCAAGGTTGGAGAGCTCTGAGTCGAAGTGACAAAGGAAAAGCGATCTGCACGCACGGCAGCACTCAAGTTGCTGATCACCTCTGTGCTGGGAGCAAATTCATTTTCGATCTTAGCGCTGGCGAGATCCCAGATTGCGAACCGTGTTCCTGTGGTTCCGGCTAGCTGCAAAACGAGCTTCTTGCCGCCTTGAGTACTACCGAGATCGATGATCTCACTCGGTGCGACTGAATGCGTACTCTGAACCTTCAAATCGGGAAGGGAAAGAATCGCGATGGAGCTTGGCCTTGCGATCGTCGCCAATTGATTATCCGCAAGGAGTGCAAGTTGAAAACTCGGATCGACGCCTGGCCTAAACTCTTTGGCCAATTCGCCCGTCGCCGTATGCCAGAGCTTGGTGTGATTGCCGCTATTGCCTCTTGTTAACAGCCAACGGCCATTAGGACTCAGCGTCAATTCGTCGATTGAGCCTTCATGCGCCTTCCACGTTTGCAACGCAGATTGCGTTTGCTGTTGCAAATAATTCCATTCCCAACCGCGAAGCGAATCCGGGCACTCCTCCAAAAGTTGCCGTGTACGAACGGGATTGGCCTCCTCCCAAGCGCGGCTCGCCATCGAGATTCGGTAGAAGTACGCGTTTTGCGCCGCAACTTCGAGCGCCGCCTCGCGATCCTGGCGTAGTTCTTTTTCTCGCTGTCGCGCCCGATCGCTTTGCTCAAGCGAAACTTGCAGCAAACTTCGGCGATATTGTTCCACATAAAGCCAGATTCCCAGCCCGCAAGCGGCCGCGACCAAGAACATTGCCGCCGCATGAAAAGGCCGTTTCCAACACCATTTAACGACCTGTTCAAAAAGTCCGGCTCTTCGGGCGCTGATGGTTTCGCCCGCCAGAAACCGCGCCAAATCCGCAGCTAGCGATTCCGCGGACTGATAGCGATCGGCAGGCCGCTTCTCGAGGCATTTGAGCGTAATCGTTTCCAAGTCGCGAGGGATATTGGGTTGAAACCGCCGAGGGGGAATCGGATCGGTTTCGCAAATGAGGTGAATTGTTTCTGAGATACTTGCGCCGCGAAAAGCCACTCGTCCCGTCAACTGCTCATATAAGATGCAGCCAAGGGCGAAGATATCGACCCGAGGGCCGTGTAGCGCGAGTTCACCGCGAGCTTGTTCGGGCGCCATATAACTGGGCGTTCCAAATATGGCGCCGGCCCGCGTCAAAGCACTATCGGAATCGAGTTGCTTCGCCAATCCAAAATCGGCGACCTTGGGGGCGCAGCTTTTGCTGAGCAAAATGTTGCTGGGCTTCAGGTCGCGATGCACGACGTTGGATTCGTGCGCAAAATGCATAGCGCGGGCCACGGTCTGCATCATCTCGGCCGCTTCATGAGGCGACTGCGTGCGACGCGCCAGAAGCTCGCTGAGCGTGCCGCCCTCAATAAACTCTTGTGAGAAATAAGGCAGCCCATCACTTTCACCGACTTCAAAGAGCTGCACGATCGAGGGATGCGACAGTCGCGCTGCGGCTTCAGCCTCGGCGCGAAAACGGTTGAGCGCTTCCAAGTTGGCCGGATCTCGCAGCACTTTCAGCGCGACGACTCGCTTGAGCGCGAGCTGGCGAGCCTTATAAACCGTCCCCATACCGCCGCGACCAAGGACTTGCAGCAATTCATACCCGCGAACCGAAGGCAGCGCCGCCAGATCGGCAGAGGAAGTGTCGCCCGAATTAGGAGGCACGACCCCCGTCGTCGGATCGGCCAAGCTCTCGTGCAGTTTCCGTGTTTCGCTCGCCAAGTCCGAGGGAGACAGCCGAGGCGTCGGAATAGTCGGATGCTCGGGAGTAATGGTGAACCTCCATCAATCCAGAATGCCGGTTTCGCAAAGACAAGATTGTACGACACATTGGCGCGTTCGTCTTCACGACATCACACCGAATTATCCTCTCAATGGCAGACCGGAATGGAACCTAGTTACTGGCATGGCTGAGGACGCGATTGATTATCTCAATCGAGTTGCGCAAACGATGTTTGGCACACCGTTTCTTCATGAAGTCCGCACCCGGCGTCAGTGACGCGCCGCATTATCCGGTGAAGGATGGGTTAGGAAGATTTCTGGCATGCACCCCTTCGACGGCGACGCCACAAATGCACTAACCACTCGTCTCTAAGTTCGGCTGTAAGTCGATCATCTCAAAAACGTTGAGAGCCAGAGCAAGCTCGTTGCCGCCTAGTTGCGCCACGCCGCCAATTTGGTGCGCCGTCGGCAACAGCGCTTGAATCGGGCTCACGACCCAGGGCCAGCGGTAACTTTGGCGAAGATAGGCAATTACCCGTCTTCGCTATTCTGTCTTGACGAGTAATGCCAAATGCGCTAAGGAATTGGCGAAGTTCATTTGCG
>JBKJSI010000783.1:0-3696 GCA_046595915.1 Pirellulaceae bacterium | reverse complement strand
CTGTGCTGTGGGATATCGAATCAGACCCGGTGCTTGCGAATACGAAACTTTTCGCGGAGGCCTGGGACGCGGCCGGGCTTTGTCAGGTAGGGAGCTTTGTCGGCGACGCCTGGAAAGAATGGAATGGGCGTTTTCGGGATGATGTGCGTGACTTTTTTCGCGGAGCTCCCGGTGCGGTCCGCAGCATCGCCGATCGAATGATTGGAAGCCCCGAGATTTTTGGCCACGACGCGCGCGATGTGGAGCAAAGCGTGAACTTCGCGACTTGCCATGACGGATTTACGATGAGCGATCTCGTTTCCTACAACGAGAAACATAATGAGGCCAATGGCGAATCGAATCGCGACGGCGCGAGCGACAATCGCAGTTGGAACTGCGGCGTCGAGGGCCCGACCGACGACCCAACGATTGAATCTCTGAGAAATCGGCAAGTCAAAAACTTTTTCGCAGTCACGATGCTCTCGCTGGGCGTACCGATGTTTGTGATGGGCGACGAATTCCGCCGAACACAGCGCGGCAATAACAATGCCTACTGCCAAGACAACGAGATTAGCTGGGTCGACTGGACACTGCTGGATCGGCACGCTGACTTACAGCGTTTCGTGAGGGTGCTTTGCTCGCGGCGTTCACTGCGTGATTTTGAGCATGAGCGACAACGCTTAAGCATCAACACCTTGCTCGGCAATTCCCAACACGCCTGGCATGGGGTCAAGCTAGGGCAACCCGATTGGAGCGACCATTCTTATAGCCTCGCGATTGGCGGATACCTCAGGAGCGAGATCATTCAGTTTCATCTGATCCTCAATGCCTACTGGGAGCCGCTCGAATTTGAATTGCCGGTCCTGACCTCTGGCAAATGGCAGCGCTGGCTCGATACGGCGATTGAATCTCCTCACGACATCGCGGAACTCAATGAGTCGCCGATTGTACAAGGCAATTCCTATCGCGCGTTGGATCGGTCCGTCGTGATGCTTTTCGCCAATGTCTAGAAAGTGTGAGGTAGGAGACCAGGACTGATGATCGAAATCGGCCCCATCGACCCCCTTGTCGGCGTGCTGGTGAGTGACTTCGATGGCACGATGACCCAGCACGACTTTTATCGACTGGCGCTGGAGCGACTTGTTCCTACCGAAACGTCCGATTTTTGGGCAGCCTACCGCGCTGGCGAGGTCACGCATTTTGAAGCCCTGAGACGCTACTTCGCTTCGATTCGCAAGAGCGAAGAGGAAGTTTTGGACGTCGTGTGGAGCATGGATCTCGATCTCAACCTTGGCCTCGCGGTGAAGGACTTGAGTGAGGCGGGTTGGCGGGTGATCGTCGCCTCGGCGGGCTGCGAGTGGTACATTTCAAGGTTGCTGGCGCGTGCGGACGTTCCATTGGAAGTTCACGCCAATCCGGGAAGGTTTGTTCCGGGGCAGGGATTGCTCATGGAATTGCCCATGGCGTCGCCCTATTTTTCGCCGGAGCTGGGGATTGAAAAGACGGCGATTGTTCAGAAGTTCTTGGATCGTGGAATTCCGGTTGCCTATGTGGGCGATGGATTTCCAGATGTCGCGCCCGCGAAGCTTGTTGCGGATGACCTTCGCTTCGCCCGTGGTGACCTTGCGGATGTGTTGCGACAGGAACAGTTGAGCTTTCAGACCTACGATTCATGGTCTGAAATCGCACGGCAACTGGTGGAGCGAGACCGGTAAACATGCTTCGGCCCACGCAAATCTCGATTCCGACCCTCGTTCGCGTAAAGCCCGGCGCACTCGATCGGCTTGGAATCTACCTTCGCCGAGATCAGCGTACATCGGTGGCAATCCTCGTCAGTCATGGACTGGTGCCGGTGATTTCCAAGCGAGTCGCCGACAGCCTTGAATCAGCAGGAATTCAGGAAATTGCTTGGATTGAAGTGGCCGACAATGACCTGGAAGGCGCCACGCGACTTTTTACGAAGCAACCGGTCGGAGTTTCTGCCATTGTTGGTGTCGGCGGCGGCAAAGCGCTCGATGTAGCGAAGTATGTGGGGTTCCTCGGCCGATTGCCCTATTACGCTGTCCCAACATCGCTGTCTAACGATGGCTTTTGCAGCCCTCAATCGAGCCTCACCGTGGGCGGCAAGCGTCGCTCCCTGCCTTCCGCGATCCCATACGGCGTCGTCGTCGACACCGAAGTTTGCCGCAGCGCGCCGAAATCGCTCTCGCTTTCGGGCGTCGGCGATCTGACCGCGAAGTTCACCGCGATCTACGACTGGAAACTGGCCTTTCATCACACCGGTGAGCAAGTGAATGACTTCGCAGCGCTGCTTTCCGATGGCTCGATCTATTCATTTCTCGGGCGACCTACACTAGATCAAGAAGGCCTTCGACTGCTGGCGACTTCACTTATGCTCAATGGCATCGCGATGGAGATCTGCGGTTCCTCGCGACCCGCGAGTGGCAGCGAGCACCTGATTTCTCACGCGCTCGATGCAATTTCTTCACGCCCGCGGCTGCATGGATTGCAGGTGGGGGTCGCTGCCTATCTGATGAGCAAGCTTCAAAACGCCAATACCGAGCAAATCGCCTCGCTTTTCGAAAAGACGGGATTCTGGCGAGCCATTTCTGAGGATCCGTTTTCGAGAAAGGAATGGCTTGAGGCGATTCGCGTCGCCCCATCGATCAAACCTGGCTATTTCACTATTCTCTCGACGCGCGATGTCTTGCAAGAGGCGAATGCGCTGCTCGCGAACGATCCTCTTTTAGTGACCTGTTTAGTCGATTAGCTATGCACTTCATCTTTCTGCCGCAATTTCGCGATCGCATATTAAGAAGATCTCTCAATACGGCAGAAGATAAGGCGGGTATGGGCATTAAGCTGCACTTTAGGCGATTTCCCGATTACGTGCATTCAAGTTACTCTTTGAGAAGTCCTTGGCTCTCCCTAAGGTTGTGGCTTATCACAACAACACAAAACCAAGGGAGCCAAGGATGGCTAAGCGCAAATCGTAGTCGAGGCGTCCACAACCGCATCACAAGAAATCGACCCCTTGTCTGCATGACCGGCGGTCGAATTTGACGCAGCCCGATGCGCGGCGGCGAAATACCAAGCAAGCCAGATTCCCTTTGGTTGGCGACCTAGGTCAATTGGTGAAGCCGCTGGCTCGAGTGGTGCTGTCGAAGGTCGTGAAGAAACTAGCGATCGGACCCGAGGGGCGAATCACGCTGGGGGTCGATGACTCGCCGACCAAGCGGTTCGGGCGGTGGGTCAAAGGCGCTGGCGTGCATCACCATCGCACGCCGACAAGCGCCGCACTTTCGCCCGCGAAATGTTGCAAAATGAATTTCCGCAGGACACCTCCGCGACTCCCCCAGGCACAAAAAATAAGCGCCCTCGTGGAAAGCCTCATGCAACTCTGTGCGTGATGGCCTAAAATGCGGTTTCGAACACCCGGTCGAGAACCTTCGATTCGGGGAGCGAGGAACTTGAACCAACGGACACTGTCGATGGCCTGATGTCGAGTTTAAACGGATTTGGTTGTCGTTTGCGGTTGGTCCCATTGGAGTAGGCATTTTGTCGGTGGATTTCACAAAATCGGACCTCACGGTTGCCCTTGCCGAAGCCCGCGAGGCGAATCCCGAATCACTTGGCAGACTGTTGGAGAGGTATCGAAATTACCTTGTTTTGCTGGCGCGAATCCAGGTTGGGCGTCGATTGCAAAGCAAGGTCGAC
>JBKJSI010000719.1:0-5824 GCA_046595915.1 Pirellulaceae bacterium | reverse complement strand
GAGGAGGGTCTCGAGGAGATACGAAAGGAGTGCGCCTTGGTGGGAGGCGGGCGATTCGCTTTTCGTTGATTGGGCCTCGCCGGACATGGTCGACTTTGTAGGGGGGGGAGTTTTGAGCGGGTATTGCAGCGTGGCGGGTTCGTAATGCGGGAGAACGCACCGCCACCGCCTTGTGGGGGCGTTCTCGCACTTCCTAAGATAGTGTTTTAGGGAAACACTCGTTTCTTGGCGATCCATTCATGCCTGATTCTCCGGGGCGGCGGCTTCGTGACGCGGTAGTCGAGTCGACCATTCAGGTTCCCGGTGCGCCAATGGCGCTGTTTGGCCGGCTCATCGAGCGGATGGGCTTTCAGGCGACTTATCTTTCGGGCGCGGCGTTCTCGGCGGGAGTCTTGGGGCTTCCTGACATTGGGTTTTTTACGCTGACCGAGCTCGCCGAGTCGCTGCGGCATTTGACGAGAAGCGTGCAAATCCCCGTGATTGTCGACGCGGATACCGGTTTTGGCGAATCGGTGCATTTAGAGCGGACGATTCAGGAGCTGGAGCGGGCTGGGGCGGCGGCGATTCAGATTGAGGATCAGGTTTGGCCCAAGCGATGCGGGCATTTGTCGGGAAAAAGCGTGGTGGAAGCGGCAGTGATGGAGAGCCGAATTCGAATTGCGGCTTCGGCGAAAACGGATGACGATTTGGTGATCTTAGCGCGGACCGATGCGCGAGGGACGCATACGATTGAAGAGGCCATTGATCGCGCGAA
Organism: Pirellulaceae bacterium; assembly: GCA_046595915.1. GTDB lineage: Bacteria > Planctomycetota > Planctomycetia > Pirellulales > Pirellulaceae > JBKJSI01. The sequence continues at coordinate 5,070 of JBKJSI010000719.1, read as the reverse complement.
GCGCTATCTCGATGCAGGCGCGGACTGGATTTTCGTCGAGGCGCTCACGTCGAAGAAGGAATTTGAGCAAGTCGCCGATGCGATCGATGCACCGCTCGTGGCCAACATGACGGAGTTTGGCAAAGGGCCGCTACTCACGCACGAGGAGCTGGCGAACATGGGTTATGCGGCGGTTTTGTATCCGGTCACGCTGCTCCGCGTCGCGATGAAAGCGGCGGAAACTTCGCTCGCACTCATTGCCACGGAGGGTTCGCAGGAATCGCTGCTCGACTTGATGCAAACGCGCGAAGAACTTTACGACCTTCTTGATTACAGTGATTTTGAACAACGCGATCGCAGCCACTTTGGAAATTAAGGCGGCTACTCTGACTGAGGAAATAGCATGACTGAGGAAAAAGAGATTTATCGTCCCGGGCTCGAGGGTGTGATTGCCGGCGAAACGTCGGTGAGCAGTCTTGAAGGTGGCCTGCGCTATCGCGGTTATGGCGTTGAGGAACTGTGCGAAAAATCGACTTACGAGGAAGTGGCTTACCTCGTGCTGTACGGCGATTTGCCGTCGCAGTCGCAGCTGAATGAGTTTAAATCGCGGCTCGCGAAGGAAGCGGTGCTGCCTGATTTGGTGCTCGAGGCGCTGCGAAAAGTGCCTAAAAATGCGGATGGAATGGAAGTTTTGCGCTCGGCGTGCAGCCTGCTTTCGCACTTCGATCCCGACAATGGCGATGAGAGCCACGACGCGAATATGCGGAAGGCGGAGCGACTGACGGCGAAGTTTCCGCTGATTGTCGGCGCCTGGAATCGGATTCGGCAGGGCAAAGAGCCGGTCGCGGCGAAGCCTGGTCTCAGTTACGCCGCACAAGTGCTATGGCTAACGCGCGGCGAGGAAGCGACGCCGGAAGAAGCACGGGCGATGGATGTCTCGCTGATTCTTTACACCGAGCATGAATTTAATGCGTCGACCTTTTCGGCACGGGCGATTGCGAGCACGCTTTCGGATTTGCATTCGGCAGTTACCGGCGCGATTGGGGCCCTGAAAGGCCCGCTCCATGGCGGCGCCAATGAGCGGGTGCTGAGCGTGTTACTTGAAGTCGGCAAACCGGAAAACGCGGAGAAGTGGATTCGCGACGCGCTGGCGAACAAGACGAAGATCATGGGATTTGGCCACCGCGTTTACAAAGATGGCGATCCTCGCGCGAAGTTCCTTAAGAATTATTGCACGCAGTTAGCCGAGAAAACAGGCAATTTGGGACTCGAAAAGACGGCGGATACGATCGAAAGCGTGATTTGGTCCGAGAAGAAACTACCCGCGAATGTCGACTGGCCGTGTGGCCGCCTCTATCACTATTTGCGGCTGCCGATTGAGATTTACACGCCGCTATTTGCCGTTGCCCGTGTCGCTGGATGGAGCGCTCATGTGATGGAGCAACTTGAAAACAACCGCCTTTTGAGGCCGTCCGGTAAGTACATCGGCCATGAGCCACGAGGCTATGTTCCCATGACCAATCGCTAGGTGAGAGGGTCGGTACGAAACTGCTTCAGGATCTCAAATCCACGAGCCATGAACTCGTGGATTTTTTTTGGATCGACACGAACGCCGGGGGTGTAGAAGAAGAGGCGATCGCCCATCGCTTCGACCGACATGCTCGCGTTTTGTTCGAAGAAATCGAGCACTTTGGAATTAAAAACATTGCGGATGGCGGCTTCGTCGGGGCCTTGGAGCAGATAGGCGGACGAAAACTTAGGGTGCGAGTCGAAATTGATGTCCTTCATTCCGAGCCAGCTGCCGACTTTGTGCCAAAAAGATTCGGGGCGAAGTGAAAAGAGCGGCAGCGATGGTGAATCGAATTGAAAGCAGATCACTGTCTGTCTTGTGGTGTGTTTGTGCTTGCCGCCGCCAGTAGTGAATCGATAGTCAAAAATCGAAACGGCGAGGCCGCCAGCTTCGCCGCGCATTAAGTTGGTCCAGGTTTTGTGTTTTCCCTGCGAAAAGAGGTGCAATGCCGACATCGAGTCGAAATAGACCGAGTCGCCAGCAGGGGAGAAATCAAATGAAAGATCGGCGGCGAGCTGGGCAAATGCCTTGGTGCGTTTCTGCTCCCAGTGGTAGCCGATATAGGCAAAAACGAGGGCGATCGCGATAAATCCGCCGATGAAAAGGAAGGGGAAAAGTGCTTTCATACGAGGCTTTCGAATTCCGAACGGGCTTGAGTCCGGATATTTTAAATGCTGTAATGGCGTTAGATGGGCATCTTATCGTCGAGAAATCGCACAAGACGCATTCAACCGATCTCCCCCAGCCGATTTCAGCCCCACCATTTACCCCAGGCATTCCTGTTTAGCATTGCGTTCAGGCAGTTAGCCTGCCTCCGAAGGGGTTAACGCAAATTCCGAATGAGTTGGCGCCGCAAGTCGGGAATCGCGGCAAGAAAACTCGGAATTCATCCCCAAATTCCCGATCTAGCCTCGGTTAGCGGTTGACGCTTTTTACCTGCCTCCTTAGACTTTGGGGCTTCCAACTGGGCGAAGCAATGAGCCCACCAGGAAAATCGCCATTGGCCAAGGCAGTGAATTGGCCGACAAGAGTGTGTGTTTTGGCCGGTTTTTCAAGGCGAAACGCAGACCGTGAATCGAGTAGGTGCTAGTTATCTAGCTGGTTTAGGGGGAAGTCAGTGGCTCAGGAAGTGATCCGAATTCGAATGGAAGCCTACGATCACTCGATCCTGGACCAGAGTGCGGCTGAGATTGTGGACACCGCCAAGCGGACCCACTCCGAAGTGCATGGCCCCATTCCGCTACCTACGCGAATCGAGCGATATACTGTCTTGTCGGGTCCAACGATCGACAAGAAGGCACGACAGCAATTCGAGATCCGAACGCACAAGCGGCTGATCGATATCGTTCAGGCGTCGGCGAAGACGATTGAGGCGCTGAACAAGCTGAGTTTGCCCGCAGGCGTTGATATCAAAATCAAAGCATCGACGCGGTAGCTATAGATTGTCATTGGTTTGGGTAGACCGCTATGTTGGCGGCCTGCATCACCTTTTAAGAGTCCAATTGCACATTGATTATGTGTTGGAAGGCGGTTGGGTAAGGCGAGACGGATCAGCACACTTCAAAACGATTTGGTGTTGATGGTTTTCGCGCTCCTGATAGCCAAGACCACGAGGATACTTCGATGTCAGCAAAGGGAATTCTCGGCCGCAAGGTCGGGATGTCTCAGATATTTACGGAAACTGGTGACTGTGTCCCAGTTACGGTGATTGAAGCCGGGCCTTGCCATGTGCTTCAGATCCGAACGCCTGAGAAGGACGGCTACAGCGCTGTCCAGATGGGCTTCCGAGACAAGCCTCGCCGATTGGCGATTCGAAGTGAGCGTGGTCATGTGTCCGCTGAGCTCAAGAGCAAGCGGTCCACCAAGCGAGCGGGCGGCGAAGCAGTCGCCAAAGCGAATTGTGAGCCCAAGCGGTTCGTTCGCGAGCTACGAGTTGCCACTGAAGGCTATTCAGTTGGCCAAGAACTCAAAGTCGATCAATTTGCCGACGTCAAAGCGGTTGACGTGGTTGGCACCAGCAAAGGTCGCGGCTTCACTGGGGTTATGAAGCGTCATAACTTCGGTGGCCAGCGTGCGACGCACGGCGTGAAGAAGTGCCATCGCCATGCGGGCGGCACCGGCGCCTTGGCCGCGGATCGCGGCGGCGGTCGTATGAAAAAAGGCAAAAAGATGGCTGGCCAATATGGGAATGAGCGGGTTACCTCGCGCAATCTCAAGGTCGTCAAAGTCGATCTGGAAAAGAACTTGCTGCTGATTCGCGGCGCGATTCCAGGGCCGAACGGCGGTTACGTCTTTGTTCGCACCACCAACAAGTACTAGCAACGACGGAAAAGTCATGGCGGTCATCGCAATCCACAATAAGAGCGGCGCCGAAGTCGGTAAGTACGAGATCGACTCGACCGAAATCGCGCCTTCCATCAATCGGCAGTTGTTGCACGATGTCGTGGTCATGTATCAAGCCAATTTACGGCTCGGTACGCATAAGACCAAGACACGCAGCGAAGTCGCCGGTTCGACCAAAAAACTATATCGCCAAAAAGGTACGGGTAACGCTCGTGCTGGTACACGGCGAGCGGGTCACCGAGTGAAGGGTGGTCACATCCACGCCATTCGCCCACGCGATTATTCGTTCCGATTGCCTAAGAAGGCAGTCCAGTCGGCGACTCGCATGGCGATCGCCTCCAAGTTGATGGACAATCAACTTGTGCTGATTGATGACCTCAAGTTTGACAAGCCAGGCACGAAGGAAATGGCCGGGATTCTCAAGAGCTTGGGGCTCAACAAGTCAACGACGTTGGTGGCGACCGAAGGTTACGACCTGACGGTGCTCAAGAGTGCTCGGAATATCGAAGGCGTGACGGTTTCGCCGATTGCGGACCTGAATGCCCTCAATGTTCTCAAGCCACGCCGAGTGCTGATGACGAAGGCCGCTCTTGATGCGGTCCGTGCAAAAGCAAAAGCGATCAATGACGCCAAGGTGACGAAGGAGTAATTCCACTCACGGGGTTTAGATCCCGGTTGAGTGAATTGGAGCCAAGAAAAAATGATCACCACTAAAAAACAAGTCAACGCAACACCGAAGGTCGTCCTCGAGCCGCATCAAGTCGTGATGCGTCCTCTGGTGACGGAAAAAAATATCCATCGCTCGACTCACAACAATCAATACGCATTTGAAGTCAGCAAGCTGGCGACGAAGGCGGATGTGAAGAATGCGATCCAAGTGCTTTTCAATGTCAAAGTTGATGAAGTGCGAACCCAAAACCGCAAAGGCAAGAATCGCCGAACGCGGTTCAAACAAGGGAAGACCAAGGACTGGAAGAAGGCAATCGTCTCGCTCAAGGGCGATGATCGAATCAACTTCTACTAGTCAGCTGAGTTTTAGAATTCAGCGGTTTTCGGGCGAGCTGAGTCAATAAAAGGTTGAAATCAGATGGGAATTCGAGAATACAAACCAACCTCTCCTGGCCGACGCGGCATGTCCGCGAGCGACTTCAAGGAGCTGACGAAGGGCGCCAAGCCCC
>JBKJSI010000573.1:0-3973 GCA_046595915.1 Pirellulaceae bacterium | reverse complement strand
AAATTCATTCGCCGCCAGCTCGTGGGCGATACCGCCAATCAGTCGAAACCCAACGAGCAAAATACACCCCGCCGCCGCAAGCACATGCAGCAGCCGGTCCAGCTGCGAAAAGGGACTCGACGCAAATTCGCGAAACAAAAAACTCTTCGCAATCGCCCGCCGCCCACTCGACCAAATCAAAACCCCCGCCGCCACAATCACCAGCTGTACAAGCAAATGGTCCGCTGTTATCCATCCTTTTGCGATCTCCGGCGTAGCCACTTTCCACCACGCGCCAGCATAGGCCAGCGTCAACGCAAAACACCCCTGCACACAACTAACCAGCCAAGGCTTTCGCAGCGAAACAAAAACGCCAATCATCGCCACGGTTAGCGCCGCCGAGGCTTTGATATTCCAAGTCAAATCCCCCAGATCAGGCCAAAGCGAGTTCGGCGCCGCCGCCACCGCCAAAGCAAACCCGCACCAAGCCAGCGGCTCCGCCATCGCGTCGCGCAAGCTACGGCGCTGCTTCCCGCCAAGTTGAATCGGCGTGAGACCCAAACAAATAATCGCCGCAACGCCGCCCCCAATCGCAAACAGCACCGCGCAAATCAACGTCGACAAATGAACTGGATGCTGGGGCATGATGCCCAGCCCATCCAGTCGTTCGTAAACCACTTTATTTTGCCACAAGGCATGCACGAGTCCCGTCCAAAAGAGCCCACATCCCAGCGGCGCAACAAATCGCCCGCCCACTTTGTACGCCGCACCAATCAAAACCGCCCCGTAAAGCAAAAGCAGCGGCGAAGCAAATGACCGATCTTGATCCCAAGCTTCAAACGGAATAAAGCCACTCATCAGCGCCACAAACGCACTCAGCCCAATCGCGCCCGCACCGCCCCACAACACAAACTTTTTCGTTTCCGCGTCCGAAATCCACTTGGAGAAAGTTATCCCAATCGCCGCCAGCGCCGCGGGCAACAAAATCCAAGCCGTCCGACCGCTCGATAGCGAAGTAATGAGCGAAAGGCCATTTGCATCCTGTACGGCAACCGAACCGGTAAAGAGATGCACCACCATCGTCCAACAGAATGTCCCAAACAGCACCGACGCCAAAGCAAGCGGCGCAAGTCTCACCGACCAAGCCAGTAACCCAAACGAAACCGCCAGCACGCCACAAACCACCGCCAAAATCACCGGCCTCGGCCAAGCCGCAACAAAACAGCCTAAAAGCAGGGCAATACAAACCACCGCCACGGCGGTCGCAGTCACTCGCAATGCCCCAAACTCAACCCGCCGCATCCTCCGTTCAATCATCAATGCCGAGCCCAACGCCAATGCGCCCGCAATCGTCAGCAGCGGGGAAAGCTCCGCCAATCTCGTCCGCCGATCAACGGAGTCCACCAGTAAAATCGCCAGCGGCACGAGCATCGCAAACAGCAAAATCCCCAGAGCGCTAAACACCGCAGTGGCATGCGTCGGCCCAAACTTCGCTCGCTGCCGCATGGGGACCACAATCGACGCCAGCCCAACGACAAACGCCCCGAGCGGCACAGCTCCAAGCAGCAGCGAAGCCATAAGCCCGACGGACCCACCCGCCATTCGCCGCAGCACGACTTCACTCAGCGAGCAAATAACAATACAAACGCCCGCAATCCACCCGCGCCGCGAAAGCACCGCCATACTTCCCGAAACCGCGATCCAGCCTCCCGCGATGATTCCAACCGCACAAGCAATCAGCACCAGCGGATCACCCAGCGGGCGCATATTTTCCTGCTCGCGCCCCAACATCACCCCCGCCGCAAAATTCAGCGGCAAGAGCAAAAGCGCAATCAGCAGCGCCACGCGACTAACCACTTGCAGCTTCCAACGACGCAGCGTGTAGAGCGCCGCCCCATGAAAGGCCAGCGTGAAAACCAAAAAAAGCATCGCCGGAAAATAAGGAACATCTTTCAGTGCATTGCGCAGACTCACCACGAGCCCAATCGCACTCACCACAATGCAAACGCCCGCAATGATCTCCCCCCAGCGAATATTGCTCTCCTCCATGAAGCTCTGCAGGATGTCGGCCAGCGACTTCCGCGGCGCAATCACGATCGGCGCCCTAACCGGCGCAGGCGCATCCGGCACATTCCACGGCGCCGTCTCACTCTCCGCTTCACTCCCCCTTCGCCCCGGCAACCGCCGCCTCAACTCAGGCATTGGCAACTCGGGCATCGGCGGCCCCTCAACCAGCTCCGCAGTCACGATCTCGGGAATGTTCGCAGAGCCATTAGCATCGACAACGGGAGCCTCTGCTCGAGACACCGGTTCCTGAACTTTCTCCGCCGGCAAAACAACCGCCTGCCGCTCCACCGCCTGCGACCTCGCCTCAGCTTCACGAGTCGCCGGCGAAACAAAAGTCGGCGCAGTCTTCACCACAATAATGCGCGGCGCAAGCCAAGTCGGCGCAATCATCCCCTTCCGCGAATAACACCGAGCAATTCCCTCAAGCCCCTCCGCACAAACTTGCCGGCTAATCTCTTTCTTCTCATACAACTCTTCGAGCAACACTGCCGCAGCCCTGAGCCGCTGATCCTCAGCCTCCGCACTCGCCGAATGCATCCCCGGCGTATCGGCCCCCGAAGCCGCCTTCACCATCGCTGCAATAAGTAGCCAAATCCCATGGCCGACGACGGTAATCGTCGCCATGAAAGCCACAAAACCCAACAAGCCGCAAAAAAGATCAGGCATTATTCAATTCACAACAGCCCGACCGGCCATACACCAAACAGCGTATCGAAACCCACGTCGCCTCCAAAGCCTAGCATGCCGCCCGCCCAATTACCTCCAGCGAATGCGCTGCACAGTCAATACGCAACTGCACATCGCCTTCGTTCAAATACCTGGTCCTGACGCAACACCAAGGCACAAACACCGCCGTAACGCCAATTTTGCAGTAGGGGCGAATGTCTATTCGACTATTTCTTCATCAGAATTTGTCTCGCCCCCGCGCGCAAATCTCGCATCCGTAGTGATCAAGGCTTAGAAATCAGAATCTTTCCTTCTCGGATTTCACATAGCAGCCCGATCTCCTCCGAGATCTTCCTGAGTAGTTCCTCCCGCGTTCCTGTCCAATTCGGCTTGATCGCCGCGTTCATCGCCTCAGCTGAAACATCCGGCGCAATAACCAACTCGCACTTAGCTTCTTGAGCTAGCTTGAGCAAAAGCTGCCGCGCGGGAACCGGAACAGGGGTCGTCAAAAGCGACACGGGCCCCTTGGGTTTGTTCGCCGGCGGCTTCTTCGCAGGAGGCGGCGCCGAAAACCAAGATTGAATCGCTTTTACGTCTCCTATAGAGCCTTCGATCCCGAGCTTTCCTTGCTTCGGCGACGCTTTGACTTCTGGAAAGTAGCGCCGAATGTTCTCAATCGTTTCGGAAATCGAATTCGCCGGCACATTGACAATCGCCGATTGCACCTTGCCACCAGCAATCGGACGAAGCGTGACTTCCCCTTTGGCGGGGAGATTGGGAATCAAGTCGAATCCAGCGCAAACGAGCGCAAGTTGTTCCCACCGAGGAAGCGGCGGTCCATTAAACCCAGCCCATACGTCGTGTTCGATTCGGTTGACTTCGGACTTGGCAAGCTGCACGCCCGCGATTGTTTCTGCAAGTTCTCGCGGCGTCGTCCCTTCGTCCCACTTGAGGGGCGACTTCGCCTCCCAAAACTGCTTGTCCACGGTCGGAAGTTTGCCGACCTGTTTCGAAAGGACTTCAAGTTCACCCGGCCAATCGCGACACAACGCGGAGGGGCCTAAATAGAGATAACCATCGCGCACAACGACGCTCATCTTTTGAAGTAGCGCGAATTCACGCATCGCAAGTTCGACGCGCATCTCGGGTAAGTTGAGCGCGAGGCCCGCGTCCGGATCGACCCGTCGATCGAGAAAAATCGGAATTCCAATCAGCCCGCGAAAATCGTTGACCTGCTGGCGCACCTTCGGTGGAGCGCCAT